>JAFUWM010000321.1 GCA_017483425.1 Lachnospiraceae bacterium
CATGAGGTTAAATGACGTGACTCCGGGGTATGCGCAGTTTGATTATGAGGTGATGGAAAAGTACAATCTTAATGCTGATATGCTGCCGGAGGATGCGATAATATACAACAGGCCGGAGTCGTTAACGGAGATATACGGGAGTATACTCGTCCCGGTAGGGCTTATCTCGCTGGCGCTCATGATGATGATCGCGGCATCGCAGATGTCGGTAAGGATAGCGCGTATCACTAACGCGGAGCTGATGCGAACAAGGGATGATCTGGAGCTGTCCAAGGAAGAGATGCAGTACAGGGCGGAGCATGACGACCTTATGGGGCTCATAAACCGCAGAACCGCAAGGGAATGGCTGAAGGACGAGCTTACGCCGGATAAGGACTTCTCTGTCATCATGGCGGATATAGACTGCTTTAAGAGCGTGAATGAGAGCTACGGGCATCAGATCACGGATGCTGTGTTAAAGTTTTTCGGAGATGCGCTAAAAGAGATATCGGACAGGCACGGCTGGTTCGTGTCACGCTACGGCGGAGATGAGTTCCTGATCATGATTCCGGAGCGTGACATAGGAGTAGTGCATCCTTATATCATGGAGCTTCTTGAGCTTTTCAGCAGGTCGGTTCCCGCGGGTGACGGAAAGATCGAGCTCTCCGCAAGCATAGGAATATCTAATTCAGACGGCGTGACTAAGCCCGAGCAGCATATAATAAACGCCGAGAACGCCATGTACGAGGCAAAGAACAGGGGCGGCAACGGTGCATTCCTCTTTGCTGATGAGATGAAGGCGAAGCAGCGGGAAGAGAGCCGTATCAAGGACAAGCTGCAGGAGGCCTTTGATAACGATGGTTTTTATATGCTGTATCAGCCGCAGATCAATTCACAGACAAAGGCGCTTTCGGGCTTTGAGGCACTTGTCCGTATGAAGGAGCCCGGAATCTATCCGGGGCAGTTCATACCGGTTGCTGAGCAGAACGGATGGATATGGAAGATAGGGCGCATAACGACAGAGCTTGTGATAAAGCAGCTTGCGGCGTGGCGTGATGCGGGATATGAGCTTCATCCGGTATCGGTAAACTTCTCAAGCAATCAGATAAACGATACCGGCTATGTGCGCTATGTGGAGGATCTGCTGATAAAATATAAGATCCCGCCGGAATACCTCGAGGTAGAGATCACAGAGGGTATATTCCTCGACAGGACGACACAGGCGGATGCTTTATTCAGGAGATTTAAGGAGCTTGGGATCAGGCTCCTCATGGATGATTTCGGTACGGGATACTCCTCGCTCGGGTATCTTACCTACATCCCCGTGGATGTGATAAAGCTCGACAAATCGTTGGTGGATTCATATCTGGTGGATGGTAAGGATCATTTTATCCGCGACGTGATACAGCTCGTGCATGATCTCGACAAGGAGATGATAATAGAGGGTGTCGAGGAGCAGTGGCAGTATGAGAGGCTCAGGGAGTTCGGCGCAGATACTATACAGGGATATTTCTTCAGCAAACCGATACCGCCTGAGGAGGCTATCGTCTTTGAAGTGGGGATTTGAGAGGAAACCATGTATTTCAGCAGAAATAAGCATATATTATCCACATCGCTCATGGCAGCGGCGCTTATAAACATCATATCCGCTATGATCGGGGGACTGGTAAGGATCATAGTTAACAGGAGCGCGTCACTTGCTCCCGATATGGCGGACAGCATTACCTGGAGGATACAGACCGGTGTTTCCGCCATGCAGCTGATACTTGTGTGTGGTGTGTTCTGGTTTGCATTCAGGAAGCTAAACAGGTATATTAATGCTGTATCCGACGATGACAGGGCGGAGATGGGAAGGCTTCAGGAAGAGGTCTTCGGAGATAAGCTTCCGGCGCTTTCGGCGGATGCAATAAAGAGGCTTCTGCAGATATGGGCCGTGATACTCATCGGCGTTGAATTTGTATATGATATCACTTCATCCCTTTACAGGGAGTTCATGATGCAGCTTTTTGCCATAGAGCTTTTGACCGGAGGATTGTTGAACGGCGGGTTCACGGTTTTATATAACAGTACGCATGGCTTTAAATATCTCGGTATGCTGATAGCGATACTTTTAGGTATAATGATGACGGGGATATTTTTGAATGACAGGCCGCTTAAGATCGTCGCGGGAGTGCTTACGGTGCTTTTCCTTATAGCGTTCGCGGTGTTTCAGATGAATACGATATCGATCTTCGGACGCTCGATAGGAGTTGTGTGGACATCGGTCATATTCCATGCGACTGAGACGATAGGATTGTTTACGGTTGCGATATACATGAGGACACATTATTCAGGTGTTTAGGAAATGAAGACCAGCAGCTTAAACTATTACGGATACGACAAAGAGACACACCATGAATGCATGGGGCTTATACGCACGACCAATTATAAGCATATGCATATACTTAATATCTGGTTCATAGCGGTAAACGTTTTTTTTGTCATCTGCTCTTATTTTAACCTGCTGGGGCTGAACCGGCTCAAGATTGCAAATTACGCGCTCTCCTTAGGACTTGCGATAGTCTTTGAGGTTGTCATCATAGCGTTCAGGAGCCGCATGGAAAAGACCCCGTTTCTGCTTGTGTATCTGAGCATACTGATACTTATGGTTTACAGTATCAATGTCTCCATGGGACAGGCTTATCTTGCGGCTACCATGTATCTTGTGTTTGTCGTGCTGATAGCGCTCGCTTATATTGATACCATGATAAAGATAACGATAATGCTCCTTGCATACAGTGTGGTTTTCGTTTTCACTTCTTACGCGAATAAACCCGAATCGATAGCGGCACAGGATCTCTATAATGTGATCATCTTCCTGACGCTGGCTCTTGCGCTGCATTACACCTTCCAGAGAGCGCGCATGCAGCAGTTCGTGACATACCAGAATAATGTCCGCATACAGCAGGAGCTTGAGGTGAGATCAAGCTTTGACGCGCTCACGTCTTTACTAAACAGGGGACGTTTTTTCTCGCTTGCGGGAGATGTGCTGAAAGGTCAGCATGACGGTGAATATATGGCGATAGCCCTTATAGACCTTGACAGCTTCAAACAGATAAATGACAAGCTCGGGCATCAGATGGGCGACAAGGCGATCCAGATAACCGGAACTACGATAACAGAGACGCTGGGAGCGGATCTTTCAGAGAAGTGGTCATTTACCCAGAGAGCGATAACGGATAAGATAAGCTTCGCGGGAAGGCTCGGCGGGGATGAGTTTATCGTGCTGATGCGGGGACTTAACGGCAGGGAAGAAGTAGTCGGACTTTTGCAGCAGATGCTTAGTGCCTTAAATGCCGTAAGGTTTGACGAGCTTAACGGGATACACGCTTCCTTTGGCGTGACAGAGGTAGCGTCTGAGGATCACGATATAGATGACTGCTACAACCGGGCGGATGCGGCGCTTTATGAATCAAAGCGCTCGGGAAAGAATCAGATACATTTCAGCAGTGAAGCTGAAAAAGTGCAGTAATAGTTTTTCAGTTAAGGAGCAATGAAGTTATGAAAAAGTTTATCGCTTTGTTCATTGTTACGACCTTGATCGCGGGTTTATTCTCCGGATGCGGAACCGCGGCGTCGACAGGACCGGCAGAGGATATCGTATTAAAGATCGGTGTTTCCACGGGAGAGACCGATCCGAGAAATATAGCCGCACAGCAGTTTGCGGACGAGATAGCGGAGAAGTCGGGCGGTTCACTTACTGCCGTCGTATATCCATCGGGACAGCTGGGAGGAGACGCAGAGCTTATAGATGCTCTTGCCACCAAATCAAAGAAGGTAGATATAGTCATCACGGATGCCTCGAATTTCGCGACCTATGAGCCTAAGATGGGGATATCTGCGCTGCCGTTTCTCTTTGATGATTTTGACACTGCATGGGAGTTTATGGACAGCGATGTAGAGGCTGAGGCAGAGGAGCTTCTCATAAAAAATAATATGAGGGTTCTCGCTCACTACTGCAACGGCTTCAGATGCGTGACAAATTCAAAGAAGCCTATCGAGACTCCGGATGACATGAAAGGGCTTGTGATACGTACGCCTCAGAACCCTATCATAATGGCGACAATGACAGCGCTCGGTGCGAATCCTCAGCCGCTTTCATTCGCGGAGCTTTACCCGGCCTTAAGGCAGGGAACCTATGATGCTCAGGAGAATCCGATACCTGTTATATACAACAATAATCTCTATGAGGTTCAGCAGTATCTGTCCGTTACCAATCACATATATTCGGGAATGTGCTTTACCATCTCGTAGTGTGTCTGGATCCGGCTTACGCCTGTGCAGCAGGAG
>JAFUWM010000322.1 GCA_017483425.1 Lachnospiraceae bacterium
GAACTCTTGCCGGATCCCGTCGAACCTGCAAGCATAATATTTACCTTCTGGTTCCGTACCTTGATCAGCCTTGAAAGCCTCTTAGCCTTTTCTCCATCTGGGATGTCCTATCCCATGATTTCTTCTTCAAGAAGTACATAGATACTCTTGCGACCTTCCTTACGTTCCTCAGGCTCTGATTCGTTGACCTCCTTTTCAATGTCCTGAAGTTCCTCTTCGGATAACAATTCCTCATCATCCTTGACAACGGGTTCTACCTTGTCTACCTTACTCATGTTGATTTCCTCCTTAAATTATTCTATATGTCCCTGCTGCTGTTTCTACGCATTTGGTGAACTTGGTAGTATAAACTTATCAAATCACATAGACAGATAGTGTCTTTCCGGAAATTTTTTTTATTTTTTCTTCTTTATTTGATCGGCCTAGTAACCGGTCCCTTACCTTTTGCTTTTTGTTACTATGATTATTTTGCTTCATGTACTTTCGAGCAGATACTATCACATGGATTAGACATAATGTGTCCTTCTGATAAAAACCTAAAAAAAAATAGAGCCGAAGCTCTATTCATAAAGAAATCTATCATAAATTGGGTTCTCGCTGTCTATCTTCTGTCGCCTCCATAATCCAACAGTATGACTCCGGAGAAATATTTGTTCCCTCGTCACATGCAATCTCAATTATCGCACCTTGACCCTTACTATCCAACGGCTCAATCTCTATGTGAAGAAAATTCTCATCTGACACATAATATGCTGTCTCTCCGCTCTCTAAATACTCGACAGTGGCGGTATAATTATCTCTCAGTTTGGCCAAAAAATCATCGTCGATCATATCACTTATTTCACAACTAAAAAACGAATCAAGTCTCCCCTCAAATCTTAGGAAAGCAGCACTTTCCGTTGTCTCATTTGCATTGCTCACGGATTTTCTCCTCCCTGTAATTTGGCACATTATACCATTGCTGTGGGCATATTACTGTAGCCTGCTTTTATTATGACCGGATCGCCTGAGGTCCTTATATAGCCGTGCAAAACCTCGATATCTGCACCGTCTATCTCGTTTTTATACAGGCCGTCCAGCAGATCGCATGCGGATAAGACCGGCCTGCCTTTCATTGAAAATACTCCGATCGTCTTTTTGTCGCCGCGGCTGTGTACGGCGTACAGAACATCATCAGATACGGCTGAGACATGATATGTGCTGTCTGCAAACAGCTTATCTTTCTTTATTTCGACAAGCTTTTTTATAAGCCCGGACAGATCTGTTTTTTCTTCATGATCCCAGCAGACCGTATCCTTGTCAAAAAGCCCTGGCAGATGTGAAATACCGTATTCCTGCCCGGCATAGATCAGTGTCATTCCTTTCTGGAAAAATAAAAACGCCGTGGCATTTTTAAGCGCTTTTTCATCACCAAAGAAAAACCTTGCCCTCGGCTGGTCATGGTTTTCAAGGAACCTTAGCTTTACATAGTTATCGGGATAAATATACTCCTGCCTGTTTATCGCATCAGCATATGACGCAAGCGAGCCCCTGCCCGAAGCATAGTCTACAAGATTTCCGTAAATATCATAATCATAGCTCATATCAAACGCACGGAATATCTCGGAATCAGAAAGCGCGGTAAGTCCAAGCTCTCTCATGTGAAGAATAAATTCCGGTTCGACGGATTCCGAAAGCCACAGGCATCCGGTTCTTACTTCCTCAACCGATTCACGGGCTTTTATCCAGAATTCAAGCGGGATCAGCGGCGCCACATCACATCGGAAGCCGTCAACCGTCTCAGCCCACATCTTCAGGGTATCGATCTGATAGTCCCAGAGTCCGGGATTTCCGTAATCAAGATCTATGATATCCGTCCAGTCACCTACACGGTTTCCAAAACTTCCATCAGGTTTGTGATAAAACCACTCCGGATGCTCCCGTGACAGCACGGAATCAGGCGATGTGTGATTGTAGACCACGTCTATCATACATTTCATGCCGCGCTCATGTATCGCGTCAACGACAGCCTTGAAATCATCCATAGTGCCATATTCGGGATTCACGCTCCTGTAATCGCTTATCGCGTACGGAGAACCCAGAGTGCCTTTCCTCTGCTTTTTTCCTATAGGATGGATAGGTGCAAACCATATGATATCTACGCCCATATCCTTTATCCGGTCAAGCTCCGGGATCACTGCCCTGAAGGTACCCTCTTCTGAAAAGTTTCTCACAAAGATCTGATACATTACTTTATTTCTCAAGCTCTTATCTGTATTTAGCGCCATGAAACTGCCTCCTTGCTTGATAAAAATATCCGGTATCCCAACGCATGAAAATATTATAATATATATAACTTACCGCGCGCAAAACAATGATCCACATTTTATCTCCTTGTTTTAAATTTCAATAATTAGTATACTATTTCTGTGTTTTTATCAATCTTCAAAATAAAGAGAGGGAGAGAAAATGTCAAAATTCAAGGTAAAGGTTCAGTTGCTTATTATGTCTCTGGTTCCGCTTGTGATTCTCGGAGTCGTGCTCCTTATCATCAGCTATAATTCCATCGTGAACAAGGCGAAGGAAGATGCCGAAGCAGCAAATCTCCTGCAGTGCAAGCAGATAGAGGCGGAATTTACGGGGATTCTGGATCAGAATATGGCAGCGATCAAGACTTTCGCATCCTCTATCTCGACGACAGAGTACGTAGAGGGCGTGGAGGATGCCTATGATGATGCCGCCATGCTTGATTCACTTAAGGGTCTCGATGCTATCTTTGATGACGGTAACGCTACGGCGATTACTGCGGCTGACGGCCAACAGATGCTTCGTTCCGTCGGTGATCCCGTGAATGTCGCTGAGAGAGAGTATTTCCTTAAAGCCATGGAAGGCAAAGATTATGTCTCTGATATCATCGTCAGCAAATCAAGCGGCGCGAGACAGATCACCCTGTCAACTCCTATCTACAGCAGTGACGGAAGTAAGGTCATTGGTATCATGCAGCGAAATTACGACCTGGAGGATCTTCACAAGTTCCTTGAGGAAGCATCTGACGATGCATTTGTCGCTGACAGGACAGGTACCGTGGCAGCTCACTCGCAGTATTCCATAACTCCTGATAATGAAGAGGACAGGAGCGGCTCTGAGTTCATGACCTCCGGTTTAAGTGAAGGAACATATATAAGTGACACCGGCAAAGGCTACACGGCCATGGTTTCATATATCAAAGAGCCTATGACGGGATTTACGGTCGTCGCGGCGCAGAACCTCTCTGAAGTAACAGCTCATGCCCGCAGCAGCGCGATACTTATCGCGGTGATAGGCGTGATAATCATGATCATCGCGGTACTGGTCGTACTCTTTATCGCTAATTCCTTTGTAAGACCGATAAATGCAATAAACGCAAGCCTCGAATCCTTTGCGGAGGGTGAATTCCATGAGATAACAGGCTTCGAGGGCCGCAAGGATGAATTCGGCCATATCGTACAGAGTACCAACAGCGTGCTTGACCATATCAAGAGCGTGGTCGGTGATCTGAAGGATGTCATGACCCGTCTGGGAGAATCTTCACAGTCGCTTGCAGAGACAGCCGGACAGATAAGCCAGACTACGGATGACGTATCGGAGGCAGTACAGGAGATAGCAAAGGGCGCTACCGAGCAGGC
>JAFUWM010000323.1 GCA_017483425.1 Lachnospiraceae bacterium
AGGTCGGTACGGATCTTCTATGTGGGGTGAAAAATGCCTGAAGTAGTCATAATGAAAGAAATAAAAGGCAGGAATGAGGAGTATGCCGAAGCAAACAGAAAAAAACTCGCTAAAGATCATGTTCTCATGGTCAATGTCATGGGCGCCCCGGGCGCAGGCAAGACAAGCTTCCTCATGGCGCTCTGCAAAGAGCTTAAAGCCCGCGGGATAAGAAGCGCCATTATTGAGGGAGATCTTTATTCCTCCATAGATACGGATGATTTTGTAAAGGAAGGCTTTTATTCCCTGCAGATAAACACTGTCGGGGAATGTCATATAGACGCGAACGTAGTGCGGCAGGGGTACGACAAGCTGGGATTTTCTGACGGAGTGGTCTTTGTAGAGAACGTGGGAAATCTGATCTGTCCCGCGGAATTTGATCTGGGTGAGGGATTGAGGATAATTACGGCATCTACGCCGGAAGGTGACGACAAGCCCTATAAATATGTACCGATGTATTCGTATGTGGATGCCGTCGTACTGACGAAGTGCGATCTGAAGGATGCTGTGGGATTTGACACAGAGTATTTTACAAAAGGGCTGCGTGCGGTAAATGACGCTCCGGTATTTGAGACGTCTGCAAGATCCGTGGAAAGCGCTTCGGGGATAGGCGCCATAGCGGATCTCGTGGAGGGGGAGTATAAGAAGATATAAACTGACGTTATTAGAGGAGCATGATACCGTTAGCGCCTGTGTTTTAGGCGGTTACGGTATCAGCATCCGAACGGACTGAGTCAGATAATAAATAGAGCTATTAGAGGAGCCGTATTTGGAGGACTGGGAGTTCTTTTTGCGTAAAGCGATATTTTCTGATTTTCTGAGGGATAAGCATCACGAAGCGCAGGAGAAGATGAGTGAACTTATCTTAAGGAAAAACGGGGGCAAGCTCTACCGTTATCGTCCGCTGGATGATGCGGAGGTAGGGCTTATCAGGAATGGAAACATTTATTTCTGCAGAGCCGTGCGTTTTGAGGGCGCAGGGGATGTGGTCATGAGATTCCGGAGTTATCTGTCCTGCTTCACCGACGATCTTAAAAGCGAAGCTATGTGGTACAAATATGCTGACCACAGCGCAGGGATGTGTCTCGAGTATAATTTTGAAGACATGCAGAAATTTGCCGAGGCGAATGATCTGGTATTATTGCCTGTGATCTATGATGACGAGGAGCATGAGGAGCTTACAGGCACTGTCGGAAACATACTTTCCATGATGACAAAGAGTACGGACACAGCGGGTGAATTTGAATGGCGGCTGTGGAAGTATGACAAGATGAGCTCCGATATAGGGAAGATACTGTCGGGAGTAAGTCCGAGAAAGATCCACATCGGAGAGATGGCGAGCCTTGATACCGGCACAAGCCGGGAGCTCTCAAGGATATGCGACGAGAAAAACATAGAGATCATTATAAAAGAGAGGAGTCTGTTTTGAAATGAGTAATGCAAAAGATATCACACTGCTGATCATGGCGGCAGGCATGGGAAGCCGCTACGGGGGCATGAAGCAGATAGATCATGTGGATGACGAGGGCGACAAGATAATCGATTTTTCCATATATGATGCGATACAGGCAGGATTCACGAAGGTCGTTTTTGTTATCAAGGAAGAAAATCTTGATGTTTTCCGTGAGGAGATAGGAGACAGGGTTTCAGGACACATCAAGGTGGAGTACGCTTTTCAGAGGCTGGAGGACATACCCTCCGGCTGTTTAGTTCCTGAGGGCAGGGTCAAGCCCTGGGGGACGGCTCATGCGGTGCTGTCCGCCAAAGATGTGATCGACGGCCCCTTTGCCGTGATAAATGCGGATGACTTTTATGGAAGGGATGCGTTTAAGCAGGCGTATGATTTCCTGTCAGCGGCGGCCCCCGGACATTATGCCATGGTCGGATATGAACTGCGAAACACCCTGACCGAGAACGGCACCGTTTCGAGAGGTATATGCCGGGTATCGGAGGACGAACTGCTGGAGGAGGTTGTAGAGAGGACGAAGATAAGGGGAACAAATAGGGTGGCAGGTGACAACGGAGCTGCCGAAACGGAGTTTGGAGATTCGAAAAAGACCGGGACAGCAGCAGTGACCGCAGCAGTGACCGCAGATGCAGAGTATACCTTGGATGACGGAAAAACGTGGGTAAGTCTCGCGGGAGATTCTGCGACCAGCATGAATTTCTGGTGCTTTGCTTCTGATTTCATGGACGGGATAGGGGAGCACTTTGAAAGGTTTATGCGTGAAGAAGTGCCTTTGAATCCGGAGAAAGCGGAGTGCTATCTGCCGACCGTCGTATCTGAACTTCTCGCTGCAGGTAAATGCGATGTAAAGGTCCTGCACACTTCGGAGAAATGGCATGGCGTGACCTACAAAGAAGACAAGCCCGGTCTTGTCGAGTCGATCAGGGAGATGAAAGAAGCCGGACTATACCCGAAGATGCTGTGGGGATAATATATGATACTCAAGGAGTTGGCCTGATTCAATTTATTTTTTCGTTTATTAAAGAGTTTTGAAGTGATTTCGGAAACTACAGATTGGGAGAATGGGATAATGAAGCAAGAAAACATTTTGGTATTGGATTTTGGCGGGCAGTATAATCAGCTCATCGCAAGGCGGGTGAGAGAATGCAATGTATATTGCGAGGTTCATTCATCGGATATGCCGGTATCATAGATACGCGCGATGGCGCCAAAGGGCATAATTCTCACGGGC
>JAFUWM010000324.1 GCA_017483425.1 Lachnospiraceae bacterium
GAGGAATAAGATCGCTATTGCACGTATGTCTGAGGTTGCCCGCGGCGTAAATGAGGATATAGTCAAGGCAGAGGAATCCCTTAATGAGATAATGGGGGAGACAGAGGGGATCAACGATACACTATCCGGAATAAGCGAAGGAATGACTGCAAGTAAGGACGCTATAAGCTCACAGTCCTCTCAGACTCAGGATATACAGGAGATAATCTCAAATACCGGCGAGAAGTCACGCACCATTATGGAGGGCTCCGCTGATACCAGGAGCGCTGCAGAGAGAGGAACCGATGCCGTGAAGAAGCTCACGGATCATGTGGATCAGGCGATAGATTTCGGTACCCAGATGAAGACTTCGGCACTTAGCCTGAAAGATAAATCAGCGGAGGTTAGAGGTATCAATGACCTTATCCTTGCGATATCGTCACAGACAAACCTGCTGGCGCTTAACGCATCCATAGAGGCAGCGAGGGCAGGCGAGTCCGGCAGAGGGTTCGCGGTTGTCGCGGATCAGATAAGGGCTCTTGCGGAGCAGACAAAAGAAGCGACGGAAAAGATCACATCCGTCCTTGACGGGCTTTCTCTTGAGGCCGACGAGGTCGTGAGCAAGGCGGATAAGAGCGTAGAGATCGCGGGCAGTCAGAAGGATGCGGCGAATCAGGCAAGTGAAGAGTTCGGAGCCATATATGACGGTGTAGCCAGACTTGACGGGGACGCAAGAGAGATAAACGAGCTTGTCGATAAGCTGAACGGAGCGAATAACGGCATAGCGGACAATGTATCAACGCTTTCCGCTTCGTCAGAGCAGATTTCAGCATCTACAAGGGAAGCCACGGAAAACAGCAGCAAGAATCTGGAGCTTATGAATAATTTCCAGACACTGATGACAGAGATAAGTACAATGGTGTCTGAATTGAAAACATATAATAACGCATAATTTCATATGAAAAGAAATATAGTAAGGATCATTTTTTTCCTGATAGCCGTAGGTTGTTTCGGTTATGTAGGATGGTATTATTATGACCTCAAAAGAACCGAAAACGATGTTTCGGCTCTGTCTACAAGGATAGGGGCAGATACACCGGTACCCGGTGGTACGCCTGTCGAAGATCAGGATGCCGTGACAGCAGAGGATGAGGGGAATGAGGATGTACAGAGAGTACTTTATGTACTCTCTGATTTTGAACCTCTTCTTGATAAAAACCAGAACATCATCGGTTGGATCACCATAGACGATACAAAGATCAATTATCCCGTAATGCAGTCCCTGAATGGTGACAGTAATTATTACCTCGACCATAATTTTGACCAGCAGGAGGACAAAAACGGTTCTTTATTCCTTGATGACCGATGCGATGTCATCAAACCCACTGCGAATCTGATAATCTACGGGCATCACATGAGGAGCGGCGCCATGTTTGGCGACCTTGATAAATACAAATCGGAAAGCTATTATAAAGAGCATCCTTATATCAGGTTCAACAGTATATATGAGGTCGGGATCTGGCAGGTTCTGGCGGCATTTGAGTCAAAGGTATATACTGATACCGATATCGGGTTCAGATATTATGATTTTATTGATCCTGATAACGAGAAGGACTTCATGGCAGGAATAAAAAACATGAAAGCGCTGTCGATCTATGATACAGGGGTTGATGCGGAGTGGGGTGACAGGCTTATCACGCTGTCTACCTGTGATTATGAGCAGGATAACGGAAGGTTCGTGGTTGTAGCGAAGCTCGTGACACAGTAAAGGAGCATGATACCGTTCGAGGCGTTTTTTGCCGAGTTACGGTATCAGCATCCGATTGGTGTAAGTCAGATATAAAACTGCGTTTTATAGAGGAGGGATTTATCATGGGATGTGAGATCAATGATCGTAAGGTGGCTGTAGTAGGATGTGGATTTGTGGGTTCGGCATCGGCGTTCGCGATAATGGAGAGCGGACTTTTCTCTGAGATGGTGCTGATAGATGCCAATCGTGACAAGGCCGAGGGAGAGGCTCTGGACATCAGTCACGGACTTCCTTTTGCAAAGCCTATGCAGATTTATGCGGGTGATTATAAGGATATCTCTGATGCTGCAGTCATAGTCGTTACTGCCGGAGCAGGTCAGAAGCCCGGTGAGACAAGGCTCGATCTTGTAAAGAAAAACGTCGGTATATTCAAGTCTGTGATTCCCCAGATAGCAGAATACAACAAAGAAGGGATACTCCTGATTGTTGCGAATCCCGTCGACATACTTACCCATGCGGCATTAAAGCTCTCGGGATTTCCTGAAAACAGGGTTTTCGGTTCCGGAACCGTGCTTGATACTGCAAGGCTTAAGTACCTGCTTGGCGAGCATCTATCCGTAGACAGCCGTTCAGTGCATGCTTTTATCATAGGAGAGCATGGCGACAGTGAGATAGCAGTATGGTCAAGCGCCAATGTATCCGGGGTTCCGCTCAATGATTTCTGTGAGATGAGGGGGCATTTTGATCATATTGCCTCCATGAAGCGTATAGCGGAGAATGTAAAAAACAGCGCTTATGATATCATCGAAAAGAAGGGGGCTACGTATTACGGTATTGCAATGTCCGTAAAGCGCATACTTGAAGCGATAGTACGTGACGAGAAATCAATCCTCCCGATATCAAGCCTGCAGCATGATAATCATGGTATATCGGACATCTCCATAAGCATGCCTGCCATAGTCGGAAGGGACGGAGTTGAGGGCACCGTGCCGATCTCCCTAAGCGACGAAGAGGAAGCAGCCTTAAAAGAATCGGCAGAAACTCTCCGGAAAGTCGCAGAGGAAGTTCTGTAATATAACCCGGTTGCGTAAATCAACGGTTTAGAAGTCAGGCATCGTACAATAGAGCCTGAACTGTATTGTTTTGTTGCAGTCCAGCTTTACTTTTTATAATATAAAAATATCTATGGTTTGTAAGGCTGATATGCCGATACAGGAAATTAATGGGTGTTTATGCCTAAAAACAAGATATTTAGCTTAAGAGCGTATACAACATGATTATTAGTGAACGAATATTTGAATTATTAGACGAGCGTGAAATAACTCAGCAAGACTTCGCAAAGGCTACAGGGATATCACAAAGTACGATAAGTGATTGGAAAAGAAAAAAAACTAATCCGTCATCGGACAAAATACTCAAAATATGTGAAGTATTGGGAGTTAGTCCAAATGAGCTATTACAGAATAATAAAGAAGAGCTTGATTATATTTTTGTGAGTAAAGGTACAGAAAAATATGAGCTTGTGATGGGATATGAGAAACTAAATCGAAGAAGCAAAGACAGGCTGCTGGGGTATTTGGATGCCTTAAAAGAAATCAAATCATCAAAAGAATAAGAATAGGTTGGAGAATAATTAAAGCATAGGAGTTGACTTTTATTATTTTTTTGCTATAATACCGTTTAAACGTATATATAACGGATATACGAATTATCATATTGGATTATTAATTGAAACGAGGAGGAAGCATGAGTAGGGAAGCTGTTTTGGATAGTGTATTATATCAATGCGAGATGCTGGACTATGGATGGGCAATGAAAGAAGAAGGGATTGAATTTGGTGAGAGAATTATGGGGGAATTAATAATCTCATTATTAAAGTCAGATAGAATAGATGATGTTTATACGTCAATATCTGATGA
>JAFUWM010000026.1 GCA_017483425.1 Lachnospiraceae bacterium
AAATATGTTTTTGAATATGGCGACAGTATCGGAAAAACGCTCCGACCTGTATATTATCTCACCGAAGCTTAAAAAAACAAGCGTTCTTATCACCTGAAATATCTTTACAAAGATATTTTCCGGATTCCAGTGTATCCTTACACTGAACTTTTTTACATAGGACTGCGTGCAGAAAGATACCAGCATGATGAACGCAAAGTATATGCCCCAACCCAGATATGATGCCTGAGCGCCATGCCAAACGCCTGTTATGATCCAAACTAGTATTGTCGGTACGATAAGCCTGAGTGTACCCTTCTTCGCTTTAGGAAAAAACCGGCTTAGTACATTTGCAACCTTTTTATTCCATTTTGTCGTCACGGAGGGCATGAACAGATGAGTGTTGAACCATTCATTCAGCGAGATATGCCATCTGCGCCAGTATTCGGGTATGCTCTTGGAAAAATACGGCCGTCTGAAATTCTCCTTAAGCCTTATCCCGAGCATATCCGATACCCCGCATACTATGTCCATATAACCCGAAAAGTCCGCATACATCTCAACGAGATAAAAAAGCGTCGCTGTTATAAGTGTCAATCCGCTGTATCCCTTAGGAGCTGCATAGACCGTATCTATATAAAAAGCGACCCTTCCGGCTATGACCATTTTTTTGAATATTCCTATTATTATACGATATCCCCCTGTCTTTATCCTTTGCAGGTCAAAGGGATGATATTCCGTGAGCTGATCCTGCATATCCTGGTAAGTCCCTATGGGTCCCTGGGTAAGCTGGGGAAAATATGAGATGAACAGAGCGTAATGCCAGATGTTATCACTCGGTTTTATCTTCTTATCATAGCAGTCATGAGCATAGCCCAGAGTCATAAATGTATAGAAAGATATGCCGAGGGGTGCTATCAGATCATGCACTCCGAGATTAACGCTGTATTTGAATATGATAAGAAGTCCGAGGTTAATAGCAATAGTCAACATAAAGTTTTTCTTTACGGGATTTCTCATCAGATACCATGTGGAAACTATGGAAATGATTATGAAAATTATATACAGAGGATTCGAGCAAAAGTAGAAAAAAGCGCTTCCTATAAGCAAAATCTTCCACTGATGCTTCTCCCCGGCATTATAATACGCTCCCAGCAGGCAGCACATGAATATAAAAAATGGCAGAGATATAAGGCTCATGTCCCGCCCCCTGTCAAATGAGCTTTTTTAAGAGGTATATAATTATCATTATTTTGAATTATGTAAACCATAATCTGCCATTTCATTTTGAATTAAAAGTTGTCTTTGATATTATGTAAACCACTTGTAAATTTTATTTGCATTTCCCAAAAAAACAATCATTTTTATGTAAACTTATGTTTTTATCCCGTCAATCGGTCTTATTTTTGTTCTGATCTTCAACTATCTGTAATATATCCGTCAGGCTATCGATATTCCATTTCTCCTTTATGCCATTCAAATAACCTTTGTTATTATATATGCCGTTCTCCCTTACGATACGAGCCGTTCTTACCGGAAGATCTGCGGCTATATGAAAGTCTTTCGCAGGATTATCACCTATATAGATCATCTCATCCGCCGTTACCCCAAGCCTTTCGGCCATGACCCTGAATCCATGGGGATTCGGTTTTCTGTATGAAGCCCCGCCAAATTCATCATTTAGTATTACTTCATCAAACCAATGGGAAACAGTATATCTCTCCGGAAGCTGCGCAACTGCTGTTCTTATTTTGTTCTTCTGTCTCCCGGGATCTCCATCGGAAATTATTCCGGTAAGTATATCCCTTTCCCTGAGTCCCTTTAATACCGGATAGACATCAGGATAAAACCGCAGGTCAGCAGGATGACTTCTGTAAAGCAAAATCAGCTTCTGCAGCTCCTCCTCTGTATATGCCTCTCCATAGGAATCAAACAACCTGTTGAAAGCATGGGAATATGTCTCTTTGGACAGATCCCAGAGTCTTTCCTCTATTTCCTGCGGAGTATGCTTCAATCTGTCAGCCAGATACTCCGACATATATTTATAACCGCTTACAATAAATTCGTATTCCGATACAAGGGTATCATCAAGATCAAATATAACAGCTTTTATTTTTTTTTTGTTTTTAGTCATTAGCTATGGCCTTTCGGGTTCGTTATCCTCATTAAGCATTATCGAGGCATCAAACCTCAGGAAAGTAACATTGTCCCTGTATGAATAAGACCTTTTGAGCTTCTCTCCCCTCATCAGTCTGTAAAGGTTCTCACAGGAATCCGCGCCCGCGGCTATTGACATCGGAGCGCCTCCGCCAAACCTCGGATTTATCTCTATATATTCTATGCCCCTATCCGTCCTCATGCACTGTATAGTGATATGTCCTATGGGATGAAGTATGGTTAGCAGCCTTTCCACATCCTTTGTTATCCCTTCATCCCTTACGATGCGTCCCTTTGCTATCTCCCCGCTCCTCGTCGCTATCCTTATGCGGGGCACGACAGTAATGATGCCTCCGTCCATATCAAGAAAACAGTCCACAGTGTATTCAGTGCCTTCCATGAAGTCCTGCACTATATACCTGCCTTTTCCAATAAGGTGCCTGTATGTGTCAAGCTCATCCCTGCTCTCTACACGATAGGCGTTTATCGAGGATGATCCGTCCAGGGGTTTGATAAATAAAGGATATATTGCCCTGCCGGTCTCTATGTCCTCATCCGATATCATGCGCGGCACAAGAAATCCATGCTCCTCAAGCCATCTCTGTGTATTTGTCTTGTCCCTGCATATCGTGATAACGTCCTGTGATGAAATGAGAACCCTCGCCTTAGTCGACGCTTCGATCTGTTCACGCCTTTTGGCAAGAAGCAAAAGCTCTGTATCTATGGTCGGAACGATCAGATCGATATCATATCTGTTGCAGATATCAATTATCGAGTTTACATAACTATCATTTTGGGAGATATACGGTACCAGTTCCTTCTCATCCGCGAAATATAGCGCAGGCGCCAGAGGACTGGCATCTGCGGCGACTACAGCTCCCTGGATCCCCAGTCTATCCCTTGCAGCCTTGAAGCAGTTTACCAGCTCGACCCTGCGGCCGGCGGACAGTATTAAAATATTAACCCTGTTTTTTTCCATCTGTTTCCTTTTCCACAGTTCCGGTAAAAAACTCCATCGTTGCGGAGGTTTCGGATGATATGCCGTCTCTCCTCAATACACTCCCTACTGTCATGAAAACGATCCTGAGATCCAGCAGGAAAGATATATTCCTCGTATACCAGATGTCATATTCAAACTTCTTTTCCCATGATATGGCATTTCTGCCGTTTACCTGAGCCCATCCGGTAAGCCCGGGAAGCACGTCATGTCTGTGAGCCTGTTCCTCGCTGTAAAGAGGTAGGTACTGCACAAGCAGCGGTCTCGGTCCTACGAAAGACATATCCCCCTTTAATATGTTAAAGAACTCGGGCAACTCATCAAGGGATGTAGAGCGAAGCTTCTTTCCGAAAGCCGTAAGCCTCACTTCATCCGGCAGCAGTTCCCCTTTCTCATCTCTTTCATCCGTCATGGTACGGAATTTCATAAGTCCGAATATCTTTCCGTGATATCCCGGCCTCTGCTGTCTGAAAAGCACCGGCGAGCCGAGCTTTCTCCTGACAAGTACGGAAAGTACTATGAACACCGGCGACAGTATTATTATCGCTCCAAGAGATATCAATATGTCTATAAGTCTTTTTATGATCTTCTGATATATCACGCTGATATTATCCAAATATTCATACAATAACTACTCGAAGCATCGTCTGACCGTATCTATTACCTTTTCCTGCTGGTCTGGTGTCATCTTATTATCACTTGGGAGACAAAGACCTCTGTTAAATATATCCGCTCCCGTATCCGGGATATCCCCTTCATCTATATAGGCATTTGATCTGGCACGCCCGTATCCGTCACAGGTCACAAAACCATGTGTGCGATAGATCGGCTGCATGTGCATGGGCTTCCATATCGGCCTTCCTTCCGCATTTATCGAAGCCAAAGCTTCCAATATCTCATGCGGACAGGTCTTTCCCTTTTCTTTTATATAGAGGTATTCTTTTTCTCCCCGAACCTGTTTGCACATGGAAGCCTCATCTATCAGCATACAGGTAAGCCAGAAGTTGGGCTCGGTTCTGTCATCATATGGATTGACCGATACCGGAAGAGCTCGCAGCCCCTCCCTGTATCGTTCATAGATAGCTTTTTTCTGCGCGATATGCTCTGAAATATGGAGCATATTTCCTCTCGCGATACCCGCATCTATATTGCTCATACGGTAATTATAGCCCAGCTCTTCATGCTGATACCACGGAGCATCCTCCCTGCTCTGTGTGGACCACTTGCGCGCCTTATCTGCGTCATTTCCGTCATTTGTAAGAAACATTCCTCCGGTCGAGCCTGTTACGATCTTGTTTCCATTAAAGGATACCGCTATATAATCTCCGAAAGTCCCGCATTTTCCACTTACTCTGGCTCCCTCGTAGGACGCTCCGAGCGCTTCCGCCGCGTCCTCTATGATAAGGGCCTTATGCCTCCTGCAGATATCAACTATTTCATCCATTTTTGCAGGCACGCCATACAGATGTGCAAGCACTACAAGCTTCACATCCGGATACATTTCAAAAGCTTTTTCAAGAGCCGCTGGATCCATATTCCATGTATCACGCTCAGTATCTATAAACACAGGCTCTCCGTCCTCATACAGCACAGGATTTACAGACGCGTCAAAGGTAAGATCCGAGCAGAATACTTTCATTCCCTTAAGCGCCTGTCCCGGCTTCGCTCCGGGATTCAGCTTCCCTCCCGCAAGCTTCATGCTAAGATGCAATGCAGAGGTGCCGGAAGCAAGAGCAACGGCATGCTTAACTCCCACATACTCTGCAACCATCTCTTCCAGCCTGTTTATATTCTCCCCCACGGTGGAAACCCAGTTTGTTTCTATTGCCTCCTTTACAAACTGAAGCTCCTCCCCATGCATAGTAGGGCTTGCAAGATAGAGTCTCTTTTCAAACGGTTTTATATCATTCATTTTTGCCATCGCTGTACATCCCCGTTCCTGGCGTATATTCGTAGGTCGGCACAAGATCCTTTATCCAGCTCCTCACATCCGCCTTTTCTTTCTTTGATTCCGCATTAAGCTCGGAAAGGCTCTCAAAAAATCTGTCCACATCCATATCTAT
>JAFUWM010000325.1 GCA_017483425.1 Lachnospiraceae bacterium
AAGCCTTATAACCCTTTCCATTTCATTATGAAGTGAAACAGGTACCGAATTGAAAATAATATTATAGCAATACTCACAATCACATAACACGGGAAAATCTGTCTTCATACGGTCTGTAAGCACCATGTCATGCTTCATGTCATGCGCCTTTAACATACGCATACCTTCATCCGTGCTTTTATAGTATTTGTTATTATTGCTGTTCCTGTATAGACATCCGGCGCTTATCATCATCGGCACCCTGCCGTATATCATAAGCTCACTGTTCTCCATACCCCTTTTTGCAAGCTCATGAAAGGTAAGCTCCAAAGGCGCTGTATCCTGTCTGACCCCGAGTTCAAAAAGCGTTTCCCTTGAAAGGCGGTTAAACGTATACAGCGTATGGTCTGCGATGATCTCCCCGCTGTAGTTATTCTCCCGCAGATATCCCAGCTCATCCATATTGCACACAAGCAGATACTCCTGCTCCAAAAACCGCCTGCATCTTGTGGCATCTTCGTTTCTGAAGACATAGGGCATGATATTTTTCGGAGAATAAATCCTTCCGATCCCCTTTACGGACGACAGTGCTTCCGCCTGTCCGGTTTTTTCACAGACTGCGTTTATATCCATCAAGCATCCTGCCCCTTATCTCCTCAAGAGCCCTGCGCCTTATATCATTTATTGATGCGACCCTGACGAAGCTCTTCCCGTCTGTTTTGATCTCTATATTATCAAAGATAAAGTCGCTTTCCCCTGTCTTCCTAAGCTGTTTCCTAAAATCCGCCTCCCCCATAGGCCGGGTCGATGCCTGCTCCGCGGCAACACCGCTTACCACGATCTCCGGACACCTGATATCCCTGCTTCGGACTTCCCTTTCTGACATCTGCATTTCATTTTCAGCAAGCGCCGCTTTAAGCTTTATATTCTGTCCCGCATAAGCTTCAAAGCATGCGTTCAGGTGGATCCGTCTCCTGTCAGGCTCCGGTTCCCCGGTATCCTCTCTCTTATATGAACCCTTTTCCACGGTTATAAGCGAAAGCCCGTTATGCCTGTGATAATACCCGTCTGATATCCCCCCTCTGGAATAAAGCTCCACAAGATGTCTGCGATCTTCCTCTGACGGGCAGTATCCGGCTCCCGGATGATCCAGAACATAATCAATATTACGCCTGTATATTTCAGTTACCCCATACACATAAGCCGGGCTTTTCATTCTTCCCTCTATCTTAAAGGAGCTGATCCCCGCTTCTATAAGCTCATCCAGTATATCTATGGTGCAAAGATCCTTCATGGAAAGCAGATATTTATCTTTTATTTTCCCGATACTGTACGGCTGTCTGCAGGGTCCCGCGCATCTGCCCCTGTTGCCCGAGCGCCCGCCAAGGAAGCTAGACATAAGGCACATCCCCGAATAACTGTAGCACATCGCCCCGTGGATGAAGCATTCAAGCTCCGCCCCGGTTTCTTTTTGTATATCCGCGATCTCAGTCAAAGACAACTCCCGTGATGTTACCACTCTGCAAACTCCCATATTCTGCAGAAGTCTCACCCCATATACCGAGGATATCGACATCTGGGTGGAGGCATGTATCTCCATATCGGGAAAGCTCCCTGCAAGCAGCGATATCACGCCGATATCCTGCACGATAACCCCGTCAAGCCCGGCTTCATAGAAAGGCTTTACAAAGTCATATATTTCATTAAATTCTTCGGGTTTTATAAGCGTATTCAGTGTAAGATAGATCCTCTTACCAAAGATATGCATTCTTTCTATAGCTTCAACGAATTCATCGGAAGTGAAGTTTCCGGCAAAAGCTCTTGCTCCGAATCTGTCACATCCCGCATATACCGCATCACATCCCCCGGAAACCGCGGCGTTCAGACAGTCCATATTGCCAGCAGGGGATAATAGCTCAGGAATCCTGTATGACATCAGCCCTTTCTGACTATCCCCTTATCGGAGTGCTGCTGTAATATATGCTGTTGCTGCGGTCTGGACGGCCGGGAATGTGACAGCTCAGTTTCAAGCTGGACTATCTTTTTCTCTTTCTCGTTTATCTCCTCCCGCATCTCCTGCATGGTTGCTTCCAAAGCTTCATTTTTGCTCATCTCCGATACAAGATTATGCTTCACATCGTAGAGATCCTTATCGCGCCGCTCCAGATCCTCATTCAACTGCTCAACCTGCTCCCTTGTCTTGAAATACTCATCAGCGATATTAAGTAATACAAGAACATTCTGTGTATCAGCCGGAAGCCTCCTGTAGCTGTCAACTTTTCTATATTCTTCAAGTCTGCTGTTTACAAAGGACGCGACCCGCTGCATATATTCATCGCTTTCATATCCCATAAGGGTATAATTCTTACCGGATATCGTGACCGTTGTTTCACTTTTTTCCCTGTTTCTAGCCATGCCCTGCTCCCAAAACTCAATCTCTAAAGCGTCATTAAACCAAATCGCAAACGGACAAAGCATGTCCGCCAGACATTGTATCATTATATATATATTCTTTGGTTATGGCAAACTCCGCCTTGTTTTATTATCCTCCTCTATAAAACACAGTTTTATATCTGACTTACACCGGTCGGATGCTGATACCGTAACTCGGCAAAAGACGCCTCGAACGGTATCATGCTCTGGAGTACAGCCCCATCTGTAAATGCTCATACGCTCTGTCTGTTACGACCCTGCCCTTGGGAGTCCGATTGATGAATCCGTTCTTTAATAAATACGGCTCATATACATCCTCTATGGTTCCCGAATCCTCACCGATCGTGGCGGCAAGCGTATCAAGCCCTACCGGACCTCCGTCAAATTTATCTATCATGGTGATGAGCATATTCCGGTCTATATTATCAAGGCCGAATTTATCAACCTCCATAATATCAAGGGCTTCTTTCGCGACATCTTCGGTAATCTCCCCTTCATAGCGAACCTGCGCATAATCTCTGACACGTTTCAGCAGCCTGTTCGCGATACGAGGGGTCCCCCTGGATCTCATTCCCATCTCCCTTGCGCCATGCTCCTCTATCTTCACATCAAGCCTTTTTGCAGAATTTATTATGATCAGCGCAAGCTCGTCTACGGTATAGAACTCAAGTCTCTGTATGACCCCGAAACGATCCCTTAAAGGAGCTGATAAAAGCCCTGCTCTGGTTGTA
>JAFUWM010000326.1 GCA_017483425.1 Lachnospiraceae bacterium
AATGCTGTTCGTAAAGGGCTTCGACAGATACAGGATAACCCTGGCGGTATTATACTTGATTTCAAAAGGAATCCCGTTAATCTTGACGGTGTTAAACGTGCGATAGATGACAGATTGAGAAGAGGGTTCCCTTCATCTGTCGATTTTATTATAGTGTCTAAGGATAATGTCGCTGCTGTTTTCAGATATAAAAAATGAGGCCACCCCCTCGCCAATACGGGTAAAGGTTTGTCCTCATTTATTAGTTTATCATATTTATAATTTCTGTCAAGATATATTATGTCAATCGTAGCTATCTTGTTCTGGTCTCTGAAGCCTACGCCTTGGACTGATCCATAAAACTTTAAGTGCTTCCGAATTATCATCTAATCCTCACTGCACATTATAAATACAAGGAAAATGGCCTTCCAACATATTCCAGATATGCTTTGTACCTTTCAACGATAGCCGGGGCTGTGATCAACTCACGAGCTTTATCCCTTGTAAAGAAAGCAGACTCTGAGTTCTCGTCAGAAGGACGAGGCAAACTGCCTTTTGCTCTGCAAATAAAGTCGAGCATGATCTTGGTAGGCACTTCTTTTACTCCATTGTACCCAGGATACTAGCAGGTGTTGGAAGAGATGCAAAAGGTTTCGCCAACTTCAATCTCAATACCAGATTCCTCCATTACTTCTCTTTTTACTGCATCAATTACGTTCTCTCCGACTTCCACCTGACCGCCAGGAAATACCCATCCATGGCGATGTGTTTTTACCAGAAGGATTTCCCCATTTTGATTGGTTACAATTCCTGCTGCTGCAATAATATGGGTCGGCATAACTCGCTCAGTAAGATCCATATCTCATACCATCCTGTTTCATAAATCCTGATTTGTCATACTGACAACGAAAATATAAAAGAGCTTTTTTATATCTTCAAAATGGAGCATACGGGACTTGAACCCGTGGTCTTCGCTTCGCTACGGTCCGCTTAAAACCGACATCCACTGGATGTCGTAAGCCCTCCTCCATGCCATGGAGGCGCGCTCCCAACTGCGCCAATGCCCCTCGGTATATATTACCTGTTGATTCTATATTATAGTGATACGACTTTCTTCATCTTTCTGATTGTATCTGCAATCTTATCCTCTGTCTCACCTGTCATAGAAGCTATCTCCGCATTTGAAAAGCCGTTAAGATGCAACTTGCAGACCTTCTTCCCGATTTCACAGAAGTTTTCATTCTCGTTTACAATATTCATTATCTTGTCTTTGTTTATTTCTTCCATTATTCTAAATTATCCCCTTATGTCTCATATTTTATTGTCCTGTTCAAAGTATAACATATCATCCGCATTGTGATATCATAGGATATGATTTTTTCGCTTAATCACTGCTTTATTATGCTAAGGTACTGTACTTATTGTAAAAAAGAATATGACTTTGATCCCCTTGCCGTATCCGGCAGGGATGATCTTATTTGCCCTGAATGCGGAAACATTATAAGCAAGGAGAGCCGGGATCCTTCAAGGAGGGAGGTGGCTGAAAAGACGGAGGAAGCTATAGGTAATATATACGCACGGCTTCTACATCTGTCATACATCTTCTATCTCAGTATGAGTATTGTCGGAGTTATTGGTTTTATATCAGGCTTTTTTGTGGTATTGTATGCCGCAACGATCATCTCTCTTGTCGCATTTATCTTACAGCTTATTACCGGAACGCTTATATTCCGATCCGGTATTATATTTCTGCCTATAGGAGCAATCCTTGGTTATCTGTATTTCAGATCTTTGGAAGGTGCCTGCCTCGGAATCCATGTTATATTTCTTATCAGACATATGATAAGGGATATCATATTCCGGCTGATTTTTGCATTTATCAGGCTTGTTTCAGGAGCATAAGGTTATATCGCTTTTCCGGAGGGATCTGATCCTCATGGACAAAGCTTTTAAGAGTCTCTGCCCCACATCGACTGTCATCTTGCCGTATATGTTCCTTCGATCATTCCCCAGCCCAGACAGTTATTCTCGCCTGAATCAGATTTTGAGAGTTCGTCGGCAATTCTGTTTATATCATTGCCGCTTCCATCAAATTTCGCCGAAGATATATCCCGCGACTCTTTCAACGCATATACATATATCTTATAGTGGTGCGTTCCGGCTGGTGGATATGGTCCTATGTATTTGTCAGCGGATGAATATCCCTGGGGGATTTCATTATCTGTCACATCCGTTTCTATCCAGTGCAGCCAATTATGACCATCAGGATCTATCATTATTATCGCATAACAACCGGCACCGTTTACCGCATTCCATGATAATTGAGGGGATTTATTCTCCCCATAAGCAGTGTTGGTAATGATATCGCTCCATATGCCGTCTTTCAAGTCTGTAGAAGAAATGCTTATGATCTGTTCTTCCCCGTCTGATCCCGATGTTTTCTCCGCATCAATATTTCCCGATGTACCGCAAGCAGTAAGTAGAACGGCCATACACAGGAGATATGCTTTTATCAGCCTGCTTTGCTTCATTCATTAGAAGTTAGACCCGTTCCAGCCCCAGTCTGTTGTCGCGGAATACTTTATATACATATGGTCTGCCGCTATACCGAGGACTTCTCCGAATATCTTCGTTATCTCCGCTGTCATCTTTTCAAAGGCATCCCTGTTTGATCCTCCGAAGATCCTGACCTCTATGAATGCCATGGGTTCGCTGTCCTCACCACGGAAATACAGAAGATACTCATCCTGTATCCCGACCATGAGCCAGCTCTCACTTTTACCGGGGATGAGTGATATTGCCTGTCCCAGTCTGCTCTTGATCTCTGTTTCCTGCTCTTTTGATACCTTTACGCTTACTTTTGAATCAATGAATGGCATGTCGTGACCTCCTATTCGTATACTATATATGACTCGTCATATTATATCACAGGTTCTGCCTCGTTTTCTCATGGTTTTGACTGTATTTGCTGCACTGTGAAAAACCATTCTTCGCCAATATTTTTCTATTTTTTCCAGCTCCACAGCATATGCAATGGCTTCAAAATGCATCCTGCATTCCTCCTTTCTGATGAAATAAGTACCTTTAATTAAGAAGATATGCGCCCTTTGAGAGTTCGATTGCATTATCGAGTAGGGGCAACCCCTACTCGATGTCGCGTTGGCCGTCAAATGTGCATTCGTGCAAGCACGATGCCCAATTGACAGCCGTATCGCGCAAAAAAAACTCCCCAAAGCGTTTTGCTTTAGGAAGTGTTATAAGATAAGCTCAGTATTTCAGCGGTGTTACACGCCTATGACTTTCTTTGCATAAGGCATATGCGGATCATTATTTTATGCTTTCTATTGCTTTCGACGTGTGCGCGGCGTAGATCTGCTGGACATCTTCAAGCTGGCCCAGGCCTTCCAATACAGGCACTGTTTCATACCCTGCTTTTTCAAAGAGAGATTTCCAGGAATCATTTTCGTCTCCTGCCATGTCGTTATTCGCATGATCGCCCGCAACCACCATCAGAGGACGGAGAATAACTCTCTCGTAGCCTTTGCCGTCTATAGCCTTTATCACATCATCGACGGTCGGAGTCGCCTCAACAGTGCCGATATAGTAGTTTTCATAACCCTTGTCGTCAAAGATTGTCTGCATCTTGGCGTATATCTCATTGGAATCCGCTTCGGTGCCATGTCCCATGAATACTATCGCGGTCTTTCCGTCATCATATGAAGATGTTGCGTCATGTACTGCTTCCGCGACCTTATCAAAGTCATCATCTGTTGTAAGAAGCGGATCACCTACTGTTATGCTGTCAAACGCGTCCGCATACTGCGCAAGCTCCTCCATCAGATCATTATACTCATATCCGTCCATCAGATGAGTCGGCTGTACCACAAGCTGCTTCACACCGTTTGCCTCTGCTCTCTCCAGTGCTTCCGCAACATTATCAATAGTCACGTTATCACGTTTCTTTACATGGTCTATGATGATCTGGCTTGTAAATGCCCGGCGTACAGCCCAGTCAGGATAAGCGTCGGCAAGCGCCTGCTCGATCGCGCCTATAGTAAGCCTTCTCGAATCATTGTAGCTCGTACCGAAGGATACTACGAGGATCTCCTTTTCCCCTATATCATCCTGATTTCTGGGATCATCCTTGCTCGCATCCCCGGTTTCGTAGTTCTCTTCGTCTTCTTCATCTGCTTCCGGTGTTTCCGCTATTTCCTCAGAAACTTCTTCCTGCACTTCTTCCACAGCCTCCTGCACATCTTCCGCTGCTTCAGACAGATCTTCCTTGGTTTCCGATGCAGCCTCTGCCACATCCTCCGCTGCTTCAGAGGCATCACTCACCGCTTCGGCAGCATCGCCCGCAGATGCTCCGCAGCCTGCGGATATTCCTGCAACCATCACTGCCATGATCAACATTACCAGCTTTTTTTTCATAATAAAAACCCTCCTGTTTTGTTGTCAACCACCAGAGAGGGTACACCAATAATTCCCGATACGTTTTATATCGGTACTGCTTCGGCAGCCATCTCTCGTGGCTCTTATTCTAAGGTGTTATCAGGCGAAGCCCGATGTATCCTCAGAATCCTTGTAACACATCTTCGATCGATGTATCACAGATTGCCTCGTCCGGCAGGTTTCCCGGCTAAGTATGCCCTGGCATACATCACGGTGACGGGATCGCGAGGGTCTTGCACCCTTCTTCCCTATTATGCCCATGCTCACTTCGTTGTTCAGACTTTTGCATAGGCCACCGGACGATTTTATTCAGTTGCAGAGATCAATATACCACAAAAGCATTCTGCGCTCAACAGTAATGCTCGATCCTTATCTGAACAGAGCGTTCTCCCCTATACTCGTTTATCTCCACGGAATATAAAAGCTTCACGGTCCCGTGCTCACGTACATATCGGAACAGCAGATCCGCGTCACCAAAATATACGGCCGGAAGAGTTTTTCCGGAGAGATCGGACGCGTTACACTTAAAGACATTTCTGCTTTTCCCGTAAATATTGATGTTCCTTAGCTGTACATCCTTTATGGCAAAAAGCGGCTTCGGATTTCCTACGCCAAAGGGTTCAAGTCTCAGGATATCTTCCGCAAGCTCCATGTCCACATATGAAAGCGGCAGTGCCATATCAAAATAGATCTTCGCTGTCAGATCCCGCTCGCTGAGTGTACAGTTTTCGTTAAGTCTTTTTCTCATCATTTCCGGCGTAACGCCTGATTTCAGGCTGAGGCCTCCGGCCATTTTGTGTCCGCCGTATTTTTCAAACAGATCGGAAACCTCAGTCATCGCGGCATACATATCATACTCTTCTATTGACCGT
>JAFUWM010000027.1 GCA_017483425.1 Lachnospiraceae bacterium
GAAAATAATTTTACCAAAAATATCAGGCTTTTTGAAGTCCATTTAGTTAAATCCTCAGAATCATGGCACAATATCTTGTGTCAAACCCATAAAACAGACCTTTAATTAAACTTCTCTTACCGAAAATGGTTTAACCAAATCAGATTTTATGGTATCATGTAAAAGCATACGGCTGATGATTAAGGCCTCTGGCAAAACGATTCAGGAGAGAGATAATGGCAGATACACTCACACCTATTCAAATAGACATACTTGGCGAAATAGCAAATATCACAATGGGAAATTCAGCTACCACGCTTTCCCTGATGGTTCAGCACAAGGTTGACATAACTACCCCCAAGGTTGAAGTAATAAAGCGAAGCTCTGCTTTGGACGATTATGATAAGACCTGCGTATTTGTAAATATTCACTATGTTAAGGGTATAACGGGAAATAATATATTCATCTTAAAGGAGCATGACGTACTTGTCATGACCGATCTCATGATGGGCGGTCCCGGAACCAACGTCTCCGGCGAGGTCGGGGAGCTGCAGAAGAGCGCCGTATCGGAAGCTATGAATCAGATGATGGGTTCAGCCGCGACATCAATGTCTACCATGCTGAGACGCCCTATCGATATAAGCACCCCTTCCGTAGAGACGATAGACGTTAATTCCGTCAAAGTATTTGAAAAGATGTTTGACAATCCCGCCGATCTATTTGTAAAGATCGCATTCCGACTTGAAATAGAGCCCAAGATCATGGACAGCATCATGGTTCAGCTCTATCCTCTTGATTTTGCCCTCGGTATGTGCGATATCTTCACCGGTATACAGAGTTAGGCGTAAGACTTTACCGGTATCTTCTCAAGCACGGGTATCAAAGCCGTTGAAAGGCAGATACCTATGATTCCCTGAGCGCCGTTAAAGGGTATTTCCGCAAACGACTGCACGATCGCCGCTCCGAGCGCTACCTGTTCCGCTCCGGTATTCACAAGCGTCAGCATTATTATATTGTACAGGAAATACCCGACTATCATGACGAGTTCCCCCGATACGCCTGAAATGATGCTGCGTGCAGGCAGATGCAGTCCGGTTTTCTTTCCGAGTCTTTCAAAGACAAGCGCTCCTACGGCAGCCGTGGCAAACTTTATTATGAACGTTCCGGGAGCCCATGCAACATAACCACCCAAAAGATCAGAAAGCATGGATCCGATACCTGCAGCCAGTCCTCCGGTAAGAGACCCGAGCAAAAAGCCGGACAGCAGTACAAAGCTGTCTCCGATATGCACATATCCCATTGTCGGCGTCGGTATCTTGATCACCGTTGTCGCAACATACGTCATCGCCGCAAGCAGCGCCGCCATAACCAATACTCTTGTATTCTTCAATCCTTTCATAATCCTTACTCCTCCTCTACTATAAACGCCAGTTTATATCTGACTAACTCCAGTCACGTGCCTGCTTTATTGCCTTTGAATATTAAACCATAGTATAATCTTTCATGTTTATAAATGCAAGAATTATTTTTTATTATTCCTAGAGGTTTGGTATGAATAAATACAAGGCTGCAATATTCGATCTCGACGGCACAACCGCGAATACATTGGAAAATCTGGCTTTCTGCGCAAATACGGTAATCTCCGGATTTGGGATCGAGCCGGTGGAAACAGATAGGTATAAGTATTTCGTAGGTGACGGCTCAAGGGTTCAGATGCAGCGGCTTTTAACATACAGAGACAGATACTCCGGCCCTTCGGATGAGGAATTCTTAGAGGAGGTCTTCGCACGTTATCTTGAATTCCTTTCCATACACTGCGCTGACGGAGTAGTCCCTTATGATGGCATGCCGGAGCTTCTCTCAGAGCTTAATAAAATAAATATAAAATGTGCTGTTTTTTCAAACAAGCCTCACAAACAGGCCTGTAAGGTCGTATCTTCCATCTATCCCGAAAACACCTTTACTGACGTGCTGGGGCAAAAGGACAGTTATCCGAGAAAACCAGATCCAGCCGGAGCTTTGATGCTTGCAGAAGAAATGAAGGTATATCCACACGAATGCCTCTATGTCGGAGACACAAACACCGACATGAAGACGGGAAAAGCCGCGGGTATGTTTACGATAGGCGTGCTTTGGGGATTCCGCGACAGGGATGAATTAGAAAAAGCAGGAGCTGACGTGATAGTGTCAACTCCTGCTGAAATACTGGATCTTCCCGGCCTTTGACTTCATCTCATTAAGCCAGTTAACGGCAGCGCTGTAGCCCTCTTTGTCAAAATCAAAATCCTTCTGCTCCATCTCCTCTTTCGGTGTCTTTTCATATGAGAGCTTTCCGAACCATACTTCTGCGCGGAGTCTGGGATCATCGGCATTTCTTTCTTCCTCGCTTGCATAAACAACATTCTTTAAAGGCTCACGGGCCACACGAAAGCGCATGCCCTCGTCTGACCCGTAATATGCTTCACCGTATATATAATGCTTGATACCGTACAAAGCCTGCTCAGTGATCATCACTCAAACTTGATATCTCCAAAATCATCTGAGGGCATGATCGCCACATAGGTCTTGCCCACATTTATCTTTATCTCCTCACCGTTTTCATCATAATATTTGGTAGGATAGGTATCATCCAGCTTCGTCCATGTAACCTTTATCGCCTTGCCGTTAGTCACATACCAGCCCTCTCTCTTATCACTGTCCTTATAATCACTGTCATTCGTATGAAGGAACATGTAGCCATGATCATCAAGCTTCTCAAGTCTGGCTCCCTGTATCAGAAGATTTTTAAAGGATACCTGCTTACTGCCGTTCCCTGCGTCAACCTCCTTGTCTCCATACTGGAAGTAATAATAGACTCCCTCGTCCGCGTTATACTCAAGCCAGGGATTATTATGATGGAAAGGAAGCGTCACCTTATTTGCGGCCTGCGCATTTGAATACTGTTCCAAAGTGTTGGGGTTGTTCCTTGTGGCAAACCGGTAATGCTCTCCCCTGTAGTACTCATTATATTCCTTTGAGAATTTATGATTATTTATACCTTTATCAACATCCCCGGTAAGCGCATACTCGGTAAACTCCCTTGCCTTACCGTTATTCACTCTAGAAAACTCTCCGGAGATCCTGTCCACGAAATCATTGGAATAAAACATATCATTGTAGAAAGGCCCGCCGTCATGGCAGAGTATGGCATTCCATTCGGTAAAGGTCTGAAGATTGGTTGGCCTCGTGCTTCTTATAGAACCGATCTGCGATATCGGCTCCCAATCCTTAAACATTGCCATAAATCTGGTCACCCCGTCATTCTGGGTACTGTTCATTATTTCATAAATAACATCCGCTTCAGAAACCCCGTAGTGCGGCAGAGCAGTCTTTTCATCATCAATCATTACTGCGATCGGCCTCTGATTCTCAAGGGATTTATCTATCCATTCCCCCGTAAGCGGATTTGCGACCATACCGTCAGGTGGTACATCTGCTTCCTCTTCCTCCTCAGTCGCTACTTCCTCGGGTTCGGTATCCTGCACTACCATAGCGGGCGCCTGTGCCGTTTCGGTCGAAGCTTCTGTAGCTTCTTCATCATCCTTAGAACCACATGCAGTAAATAAAAGCGCTGCTGTCAGCCCGAGTACTATTAACATTGCTTTTCTTCTCATTCTCATTCTCCTCTATATTATAAAATGCATATAATTATCTGACTAAATAAGAAAAGCGGATGGCGGGAATCGAA
>JAFUWM010000327.1 GCA_017483425.1 Lachnospiraceae bacterium
GCCATTAGCCTGCTTTATATATTTTATGTTAACTAGATCCTCGTTTATAAAACTCTGCACTGTCTCCTCCGTGTTATCAGTAGAACCGTCATCAACTATAAGCCAGCAGAAGCTTTTCTCTGACTGCCTCTTTAAGCTTTTATAGGCTCTCTCCAGCTTACGTGCCCGGTTATATGCAGGTGTAAAAACGGTTAATATTGGTTTCATATTATTTAAGGCATTTAGTATTCACAGTAAAAAATCATATATCTGCGGGGTAAGCCTCCATACCTCGGAGTAATCGGGAAGCTCAAACCCTTGCGGTTCCTCAGGCTCATAGTGCAATACCGTATGATTTGCGGTCTCTCCGACAACCGTAAGTCCGCATTCCTTCAGAAAAGGGATCATTCCTCCGGATGTAGTCACAACAACATACTCCGTTCCGGTATGTTCCAGCGCGCTTACAAAAAGATCTTCATGTATTTTGTTCCCAAGCCCTACTACTGACAAAAGTCTGTCTGTATAGCTCCAATTTTCGGCTGGTATATCATAATTCAGCTTTCCGTTCACGGCATCAAGATAAGCTTCCCTGTCACATGCAAGCAGAATAGATGCGTCATATTGACGCATCATCATATTATAATCATATTCAAAGACCACTCTGGGATACTCTTCATCCGCATCCTCATGTATGATGTCTGATATCTCCGGTATCTCAGTAGGCATATGGTATATAGTAGGCGATACAATATATCCGTCCTTGTACAAAAATGATCCCCCGACTATAAGTATACATATGATAAATCCCGCAGCCAGAACCTCCCTTACAAAAGATCTGCCATAACCACCATCATCCACACCACCGGTCACGCCGCTTCGCGCGCCCGAGTATTCAGAAGCTATAACAACTCCTGCCGTTGAAATACAGATTATTACCGGTGACATCCAGAGAAACCGGTAATACTCCTTATTCACGTCAAAAAACGAATTAAGCGCAAGAGGAAACAGGGGATTATAGACCGTCAGGATCATGAGCACAAACTGTGGCAGAAATATCTCCCTCATCCTGAGCCGACTCTTTCCTGCAATGCATAGAAAACCCATGGCAAGGAGGTACAAAAGGAAATAAATATTCCCATCATAGTATGTGCTTATACATTCGAAAATATAACTTAAACCTGCGTCGGCTATGTTCAGATTCTGCATTTTTACCTCGGGTATGTATAAAACACAATTATATTCTTTACATACAGCACATATGTGAGCGAAAGCATGATCCCGGGAACCATGCAGACGAACGACTTGGGGATCACGGTAATATCACGCCTCAGCAGAGTCAGTGGCAGTATCGTAACCCCTATCATTGCCGGCACCAGCATATTAGCCGTGCTTGAAAGCACCGGTGCCCCCAGCGCTATTAAAAACAGCAGTCTCCACGCAGTATTATCCTTATTATCCCGCAAAAGCCTGAGATAAATATACAGGATACCCGGCAGCACCACGTTCGCAAGCAGGCATTTCCCCTCATATGTCCGGGTAGTCAGGAAAGCGGATGAAGTGTATATCGTTATCATAAAGAAATTTGCGATGAGAGAGAACAGTATAAACAATGAAACCTTTTTCATATCACCTTCAAAGACCAAATTCCCGACCATATACAAAACCATTGCCGTCAGTATCATTGCAGTGCCGGCCATGGTTATCTTGCACCACAGAAGAGGATGAATATGTATCAGACTGCACAGTACCGCGTCATTCATGGTAAATGTAGCAAAGAAATACCTCATCTCATA
>JAFUWM010000328.1 GCA_017483425.1 Lachnospiraceae bacterium
GGGGTAGAGCAGTCTGGAAGCTCGTCGGGCTCATAACCCGGAGGTCACAGGTTCAAATCCTGTCCCCGCTACTGTGGTAAATACCACGATGCCCTGATAGCTCAGTTGGTAGAGCAAGGGACTGAAAATCCCTGTGTCGCCGGTTCGATTCCTGCTTAGGGCACAAAAAAGAGATGGACAGAATATAAATGCCCATCTCTTTTTGTATTGTTACAAATCAGTCAGATGTTTATCCCATAGATTGAAAGATCCACACGCCCGTTCATGACCTTTATCCCGTCGGCCTCTAAAAGCCTCGCCTGTGCTCCGGCACCTCCGAATGCGAATTCCCCGGAGAGCTTTCCCTGCGAGTTTACCACTCTGAAGCAGGGAATGTGATCGGGATCGGGGTTTTTGTGCAGGGCGTTGCCGACGGCTCTTGCCATTTTTGGTTCTCCGGCGAGAGCGGCGATCTGGCCGTAGGTTGCAACCTTTCCTTTAGGTATTTTTTTAACGGCCGCGTAAATCCTTTTTGACGGACTGTCAGTGATCAGATCGTAGCTTTCGGCGATCATCCGTTTGATCTCTTTATCGGGGATCGTGCCGTCAAGTATTATCGTATTCCAGTGCTCTTTATTCTGATGCCACGCAGGGATCACGGCCTTATATGCATTCCGCCAAAGATCCCTCCATTCGGGATCAACTTTTACATTCAGGTTTATATGGCCGTCTCTTTCATATGTCCATAAAAAGGCTTTTTTGCTGCCTTTAACTCTTACAAGCTGCCAGTTTGTATCATGAAACGGCGCCTCCTGATATGTGTCAGGAAAGGAAAGACCGTATTTTAGAGCCTCTTCCCTCGTTTTCATCCTTATTCTTCGTATAGTTTTCCTACGACATCCCAGTTGATGACGTTCCAAAGCGCTTCCACATAGGAGGCTCTGAGGTTTTTATACTTAAGATAATACGCATGTTCCCATACATCTATGCACATGATGGGAGTGTGGCCGGTGTGAAGAGAAATAGGATTGTCCTGATTGTCTGTCTTAGAAGCATAAAGATTGCCGTCAGAGGTTTTTGAGAGCCATGCCCAGCCAGAACCGAACTGTCCTGTCGCCAGAGCCGTGAGCTTCTCTTTCATAGAATCAAAGCTTCCGAAGGTTTCATCTATTTTTTTTGCGAGTGCGCCTGAAGGAACAGAGGATCCGCCCGGAGCGATTTGCTTGAAATAAAGATTGTGATTGTAATAGCCGCCGGCATTATTTCTGAGACCGGTACGGAGATCTATGTTTTCAACCTCCACTACCTCTGCCAGAATATCTTCTATACTTTCATTCAGTTTACCCGCCTGTTCCGCAAGCTTATTTAAATTGGCTGTGTAAGTAGCATGATGCTTACCGTAATGAGTAGCCATTGTTTCTGTGTCAATATGCGGCTCCAGTGCGTCAAATCCGTAATCCAGTTTTATCTGTTCAAACATAGCAGTACCCCCTTAAGATGGATTTCATACAACTCCAATATCATAACATAAAATTAGACGCAATAATAATATTTGATTCTTGCTTTGCGTTCGATTATGATAGGATTTGAAAACGAAACAGAGGAGGTATCTCATGTATAACGCATCAGAAAAAAGATATGAAAAAATGAAATATAACCGCTGCGGAAATAGCGGACTTAAGCTGCCGACTGTGTCGCTTGGTCTGTGGCATAATTTCGGTGACACGGGCGTGTATTCAAATATGGAGCAGCTGATATTCACGTCCTTTGATAACGGGATCACGCATTTTGATCTGGCTAATAATTACGGTCCAAAGTATGGCAGCGCAGAGTCGAATTTCGGAAAATTGTTTAAGGAGCACTTAAAACCATACAGGGATGAGCTCATCATATCTACGAAGGCCGGATACGATATGTGGGCGGGCCCTTATGGAGACTGGGGCTCCAGAAAATATCTGATAGCAAGTCTTGATCAGTCCCTGCAGCGTATGGGGCTTGATTATGTCGATATCTTTTACCATCACAGGATGGATCCGGAAACACCGCTGGAAGAAACCTGCGGAGCTTTAGAGCAGATAGTCAGGAGCGGGAAGGCTTTATATGTCGGCCTTTCTAATTATGACGGACCGACTCTTGAAAAAGCCTGCGCGATCCTTACAGACAGGCATGTTCCGTTCGTGATAAACCAGAACAGATATAATATATTGGATCGGGCAGTTGAAGAAAACGGTCTCCTTGACATGACAAGGAAGCTCGGTAAGGGTCTGATCACTTTTTCTCCTCTGGCGCAGGGAAGACTGTCTGACAGATACCTGAATGGCATACCCGAGGACAGCAGGCTCAAAAAGGACGGAAGATTTCTGAAGGAAGATATGGTGAGCGAGGACATCCTCTCCCGGATAAGGAAGCTTAATGATATAGCAAAACGCAGGGGACAGACACTTGCAGAGATGGCTCTGGCGTGGCTGCTTGCGCATGATGCGGTAACAAGCGTGCTTATAGGGGCTTCCAAGCCATCCCAGATCCTGGATAATATGAAAGCATCCGAGAATACAGACTTTTCACAGGAAGAACTGGATGAGATTGATCGCATAGCCATTTGACACTGGTTCATATATGAGTGTTGTGGTAAAATATCTCTGTATGTCTGCTTGATTTTACAGAGGAGATTTTATTAAGAATATGAGAGTATTGGTTACGGGCGGAACCGGCATGGTCGGCTCGCATTTCATGAAAAGCTTTATAAATGACGGAAATGAGGTCATAGGCATAGCCCGGAATTCCGCGGCAAGCCGGATGGCGGCTGTGCAGGATGATAGGATAGTGCGCTGCGACATCATGGAAAGAGATGCCCTGATGCGTATCTTTAAGGATTTTAAGCCGGATGTAGTGATACATATGGCAGCGCAGGCTTTTAACGGAGATTCATGGAATCTGGAATATGTGACTCATGACACGAACTATATCGGAACGCTCAATGTTCTGTTTTGCTGCAGGGAGGCAGCTCCCGAAGCCAAGGTGTTGCTTGCCTGCTCAAGCGCGGAATACGGAAATATAAAAGAGGAGGACTGTCCGTTAAAAGAGGACAGGCTCCTTACTCCGCACACGCCCTACGGCGTGTCAAAAGCAGGCGTTGAGAATCTGGGAAGACAGTACGCCTTAAACTTCAATATGAAAGTTTACCTTCCAAGGATGTTTATCCATGTGGGAACCGGACACCCGCCGGCTACTGCCATACAGAATTTTGCGAGACAGCTCGCGCTTATAAAGGCCGGAAAGCTTCCGCCTGAGATACATGTAGGTAATCTTACGACCTACAGGGATTACATAGATGTAAGAGACGGCGTCAAAGCAATGCGCCTTGTAATGGATAAGGGAAATCCCGCAGAGCCTTATAATATTTGCAACGGCAAAGCATATCAGATCCAGGAGATACTTGACATGCTTGTGGATATATCCGGAACAAAGGCAAAGGTGATAAGTGACAAGTCATTATTCCGTGTAGCGGATGAGCCACTGCTGCTTGGTGACGGCAGTAAGATAAACGCACTGGGTTATAGAAGAGAATACAGTATGAGGCAGACATTAGAGGATGTCTTTCATGACTGGGAGAGCAGGATATGAGCTATAAAAATGTAACGATATTATTACCGGCAATGGATGAAACCTACAGTATGAGGCAGACTGTGGAGACCATTCTCCACATATGCCGCAGGAAGGATCTCTGCGAGCTGATCTTCCTCCTGTGCGACAGGACAACGGAAGAATCCAGAAAAACCGCGGAGCAGCTGATAGCGGACTATGAAAGATATATACCCATGTATATCCACGAACAGGAGCTTCCGGGAGTGGGGGGCGCTATCAGGGAGGGCATAGAACTTGCCAAAGGAAGCCATGTGGTAATGATGTCCACCGATCTGGAGACGGACCCAAATGTGATAAAAACATTCATAGCTGCCGCGAAGAAATATCCGAACCGGATAATAACTGCCTCCAGATGGCGTAAAGGCGGCGGTTTTGAAAACTACGACAAGGTAAAGCTAATATGCAATCTGATATTTGAAAGAAGCATAGGTCTGCTCTACGGGGTGGGACTGTCAGATTTGACATATGCGTATAGGATATTCCCTACAGAGCTCATGCAGTCGATAAAATGGGAAGAACTGAAGCATCCTTTCTTCCTTGAAACAGCATTAAAGCCTTTGAGACTTGGCGTGAAGTTCGTAGAAGTCCCCGGTCACTGGGCGGCGCGCACCGAAGGTGTGAGCCAGAATGGTTTTTTTGATAATTTCAAGTATTTCAAAACGGCCTTTCACAACAGAGTACTTAAAGAAGAAGATATACTTAAATGAAAAAAGTCAGACTGAAGAAACCGGATCTTGCCTCAGATCTCGGCAGGAGCAGGTTTCTTACATTTATATTTTTTACCTTTATCGCGCTTCTGCTCGGATGGCAGTCGGATGACTCGTTTCACGGCTATGTGATGGTAAAGCATCTGCTGGAAGGCAATGGTTTTGTATATAATATTGGCGAAAGGGTCTGCGCAACTACCGGACCGCTGTATACGCTCTCCTGCGCTTTACCGTATGCGATCACCCGGGAAATATACTTCACAACCCTTATCCTGGATGTGGTATACAGCGCGGCCGCGTACCATATATTTGCATATAAGATATGCCGAACAAGGGATCAGGTTCTGACAGGATTCTTTGCTTTTGTCGGTTCCAAAGCGTTTATGTCGTATACGACTTCGGGACTTGAAAACAGTCTGCTTTTCCTTTTCATGGCGCTATTTATCTGGCAGTATATGAAAAGGGATTTTTATGGCAGTAAGCATTTACTGCTGCTGGCTCTGACCTTTTCAGGTGTAGCCCTGACCAGAATGGACAATGTGCTGTTTTTTATTCCTGTCATAGTCTATGTGTTTCTTGCGAAAAGGGAAAACACCAGCTTCTTAAAATGTGTGGGGATAGGAATTCTGGGCCTTTGCCCGTTCTTTATCTGGGAGCTTTTTTCTTTTATTTATTACGGATCCTTTGTTCCGAATACGGCGTATGTAAAGATAGGGACGGGGATCACGCTGGCCGACTATGTCAAGCACGGTATATTGTATTACTGGTATACTCTGCTTAATGATGCCGTTGTGCTTGTCATACCGTTTGTTTTTATCGTGATGACGCTGCTGCTCAGAAAGATAAAGTATCTGCTTGTATCAGCGGGCATAGCCTTATATGGTCTCTACCTCCTGTCAGTTGGCGGAGATTTCATGATGGGCAGACATTTCACGGGAATGCTTTTTATATCCGTGTTGTCTGCTACGATGATGTTTAACAGGGAGAAAGATTACTTTGACACGATCAGAAAGATGCGGACAGTCTTTTCCATACTTGTGATTGGAACTATGTGCTGGTCCTTTACTTTCGGAACCAGCATAGGCTCCCAGTATCTTTTCGGACACAGCTTCGCGAGCAGCATATCCGACGAGCGGGAATACTATTATGATACAACCGGGTTCTATAACAATCTGAGAAGCCTTATAAAGACAGGCAAAACCTGCTGGAGAGATACATGGAATGATGAATCTCCTGACAGACTTAGAAGAGAAGGCTTCAGAGGTGATATACTGGATAACGCGGCAGGAATACTGGTCTATAAGAATTCCGACCTTTATCTGAATGACACATACTGTCTGGGCGATCCCTTAATGTCCAGAATCCCGGCGGTATATCAGGAGTCATGGCGGGTGGGACACTTAAAACGTGTATGTCCTGAGGGCTACAGGGAATCTGTATATGAAGATGAAAACCGGATAGAGGATGTCGACCTGCATGAATTCTATGATAAAATATTACTTATAACCAGAGGCGATATCTGGTCCGGAGAGAGGCTAGGCACCATTGTAGGCATGATGATCGGAAAATATGACGGATTGATAGAAGGATATGTCATCAGACATCCGGAAGCGGTAGGAAAATAAATATGAGAAATGAAATGAAAAAAGGGATCGGATCGGCAGTCATAACGGCTATATTTTTACTTTTGCTGGCGGGATGCGGAAAAACAGCGGATGCCGCGAACGATACTGCTGCACCCGGCGAGACAGAGGAGCTTCAATTTCAAAATGAGGAAGTCGCTGATCCGGTGGATACAAGCACAGCGGAAAAAAATGAAAACGCGGATATCCCGGAAGCCGCAGAAGCATCACTGGAAGAAAAGATAGCATCCATGCAGATAACGTATCGGTTTGATGATAATACCGAGACGCTTGACGGCACGACAATAGCAGATTGGCTTATAACACTAGGAGACGGCTCTGTTTCCGTGAATGAGGCTCCCGCGAAGGAGTATGTGGCAGGTCTGGCATCAAAGTATGATACGTTTGGCCGGAACAGGAGCTTTAAAACACATAACGGTGAGCAGATCACGGTTACAGGCGGTGATTACGGGTACTGGATGGACAGGGTTTCCACCAGACAGGAGCTTATCGCCCAGATACTTACGGGAGAAAGCGCAGAGCTTACACCCGTATATTACAGCACAGGGATCAGCTATGATGTAAACAATATAGGGAGCTCCTATGTGGAGGTAAATATAGGCGATCAGCATCTATGGGTTTATAAGGACGGACAGCTTGTAAACGAAACGGACTTTGTATCCGGCGGGCTTTTCAAGGGAAACGGCACCCCGGAGGGAACCTACGCCATAACATATAAAGAGAGGGACGCAACGCTTGTCGGGGAGGGCTACCAGTCGTCTGTAAAATACTGGATGCCGTTTAACGGAAACATAGGACTGCATGACGCTTCATGGAGAGACAGCTTTGGCGGACACATATACTATATGAACGGATCCCATGGGTGTGTGAATCTTCCTCCTGCAAAAGCGGCGGAGATATATGATCAGGTTGAAAAGGGAGAGGCTGTTGTCGTTTACGGAAGCATTACGAAAGAAGAGGCCATGTTGGGTCTGTCTATGGCTGACAAAGCAACGGCAGCAGAGAAAGGGTATATTCCCATGACGCCTGAGATACAGGTATATATTCTGGAACAGCAGGGATTTGACGCTGAAACGGCAGCGGCTCTTGCCGCAGCGCAGCAGGCAGCAGAAGGCGGATCGGCACAGGTGTCTGAGGATCAGATCGCGGAAACAGAGCAGGCAGTCGACCAGCCTTCGGAGGAGCAGCAGGAAACGGAACAACCAGCTGACCAGCCTTCGGAAGAGCCGCAGGAAGCAGAGCAGACAGATGAACAGTAGGTAGCATATATTATGATCGATGAGCTTGACCGGTTATCGGGATCAGATCTGTACCCTTTTCATATGCCGGGACACAAAAGGCAGAGAACGGGAACATGGCTTGATGAAGCATATATACACGATATCACAGAGATAGACGATTTTGACGATCTGCAAGAACCTGAAGGAGTTATCGCGGAAACAGAAAAAAAGCTTGCGGATTATTATGGAGCAGACAGGGCCTTTATTTCGGTAAATGGGAGCACCTGCGGCAATCTCTCCACCATTTCCGCGCTGGTACCGCATGGAGGGAGCTTCATGATGGACAGGAATTCTCATAAAAGCGTGTACAACGCTTCCTGTCTGGGTGAGTACCGGATTTCTTTTCTTGAAAGAGAAACCATAAGGGAAAACAAGCTCACCGCCTGTATTTCTTTAGATATGGTTAAACTAAAGCTCTCTCAGGCAAAAAAGGATAATGATCTGCCGAAAGCGGTGCTTGTTACATCTCCTACATATGAGGGGTTTATTGCGGATACAGACGGTATAGCGGATGCAGTACACGCGTATGGCATACCCCTTATACTTGACAGCGCGCACGGAGCGCACCTGCCGGTTTCCAAAAAAGCGGATATTGCCGTGATAAGCCTGCACAAGACTCTGCCTGCCATGACTCAGGTTTCGGCAGTACTTGTAAACGGTTCTCTTGTAAAACCGGATGAAGTCAAACGCTATATCAATATATTCCAGACAACCAGTCCGTCATATGTACTGATGGCTTCGGCTGAGAATTGTCTGAATATAATGAATGATAAGGGTCAAAAGTTAAAAAAAACGTTGGAGGAAAGACTGGACGGGGTATACTCGCTGAATGAGTCCTTGCGAAGTCTTCATATCACAGGACCGGAACACATCGGCAGATACGGGATATATGATTTTGACAGGAGCAAGATCAATATAATTGACCGTACAGGCAAAATGGACGGCAGGAAGATATATGATATTTTCAGGAATGAATATCACTTACAGCCGGAACGGCATACTGAGCGTACCTGTCTGATGATGTCAGGCGTAATGGATACAGAGGAAGGCTTCACGCGGCTTAGGCAGGCCATAACGGATATAGATAAGAAGCTATGAAATTCATTTTTTATATAACAGGAAAAAGCGCGTCAGGGAAGGACAGTGTGTACAAGGCTTTGCTTGAGGACAAAGCCCTGCAGCTAAGCCCTATAATCCTTTATACTACAAGACCCATGCGGGATGGGGAGAAAGAAGGAAAGGAATATCATTTTGCAGACGAGGACACTTATCAGACTCTTGCCCGCAATGGAGAAGTGATAGAATGCAGGACTTATAATACTATACGGGGACCATGGAGGTATTTTACGGTGTCGTCCGCACTGGATGATAACAGGGAGTATTATCTTGGGATAGGAACCTTAGAGTCTTATCTTAAGATAAGGGATCATTTTGGAAAGGATCGCATGGTTCCGATATATATAAAAGTTGAGGATGGAGAGAGGCTCAAACGGGCTATAGACAGGGAGATTGCCAGCGGAAAACCGGATTACAAGGAAATGTGCCGGAGATATATAGCGGATGATGAGGATTTTTCCGAAGAAAAGCTGCTGGATGCAGGAGTAGAGGGCAGATTTAGATTTGAAAACAAAAATCTTGCAGCTTGCACAGAAGCCATCAGGAGCATGATCATTGGATATCAAGGTAAATAATATAGAGCAGGCTTTACAGCCGGAAGCGCCTAAGCAGATACAGGATACCGGAAGCGATTCTTTTAAGTTCGCCTTGATGTCAAACATCGCGGAGACAGAGCTTCAGGAAAAGCTGACAAATCTGATGGGAGAGATCACCGCTGAAGGCGAGATCATAGCAAAGCGTAAAAACATAAAGGATATGAGACGCTACAGGGGATTGGTTAAGGATTTCATGAATGAGATACTGAATCGTTCCCATCAGTTTTCAAGGCAGAATTTTCTGGATAAAAAAGGACGGCACAGAGTATATGGCATCATAAAGCTCGTGGATCAGAATCTGGATGATCTTGCTGCGGAATTACTGAAAGAAGAAAGCGATAATATTGCGATTCTTGCGAAGATAGGGGAAATCAGGGGACTTTTGATAGATTTACTGATGTAAGGTTATGACGACCGAATTTATTAAAACATATATAGATACAGCTTTGCATAAGGGAACTCTTAATCCGTCATATATATTTGAAGGAGCGGACAGAAAGAGTATGCTGGAGCTTGCCATGTACACCGCTGCGGCGATTCTTTGCAAATGCGATAAGATCGACAGCCGGCCTTGCGGGAAATGCCATACATGCAGGCTCGTAGAATGCGGAAATCATCCGGACTGTATAGTGGTCACACATGAAAAATCTGCGGTAATAGCCGTGGATGAAGTAAGAAAACAGGTCGTGGAAAGTATTGCCATAAGGCCGTATTACGGGGGAAAAAAGATATATATTATACCGGATTCCGAGCTTATGAATCCCAACAGTCAGAACGCTTTGTTAAAAACTATTGAGGAACCCCCGGAATATGCCCATATTATTTTTCTGGTCGGAAATAAGGAACGTCTTTTACAGACCATCCGCTCCAGATGCATAGTGCTTTCTTTCAGTGTGGAGCCCGAATATCATGCGGATGATGAAGGGGCCGCCCTGCAGTTTGACAGGCTGGGGCATTATATTTCAGGTCAGGATACATATGATACTGCTGAGATCATGAGCTTTGCAAAGGAATTAGCGACTGATTATAAAGATTATCTGCCGGAACTGCTTACGCATATAGAGATCATCTGCCGGGATATGCTCTTTGTGAGATCCGGTATTGATTTGACATCTGTCGGTGATGCAGGATATATTAAAAAAACTGCGAAAATTTCGTATGAAGGTATAGAGAAGATATTGAAAGCAGTAGAGAATGCAAGACACGATCTTCTTATAAACGTGGCGGCGGAGGCAGTGCTTGATTCGCTTTTGCTGCATATAAACCAGGCAACAAGAGCTGATATACAGAAAGGGATTTTATGACGGATATAATATGCGTAAGGTTTCGTACAGCGGGAAAAGTATATTACTTTGACCCGGGCGATCTCGAGATAAAAAGAGGAATGAATGTGATCGTTGAGACTTCACGGGGAAAAGAATACGGGCGCGTTGTATCGGATATAAAAAAGGTTGAAGATGAAAGCCTGAAAGCACCTCTGAAGCAGGTTATACGGATAGCAACGGAGGAGGACGCTGACAGGGAAACCGTTAACAGGATCAGGGAAAAGGAAGCATTTAAGATATGCAAAGAAAGGATAGCAGCTCACGAGCTTGAGATGAAGCTCATAGATGCGGAATATACTTTTGACGGAAGCAAACTGCTTTTTTATTTTACGGCTGACGGAAGAGTGGATTTCAGGGAGCTCGTAAAGGATCTCGCAGGGCAGTTCAGAACCCGTATAGAGCTCCGGCAGATAGGTGTCAGGGATGAAACCAAGATAATCGGTGGTATAGGCATATGCGGAAGAGAATTATGCTGTCATGCATATCTGTCGGATTTTGCTCCGGTTTCAATCCGTATGGCAAAGGAGCAGAATCTCTCATTGAATCCCACCAAGATATCCGGGGTCTGCGGAAGGCTTATGTGCTGTCTGAGAAATGAGCAGGAGACTTATGAATACTTAAATAAAAAACTTCCGGGAATCGGAGATTTCGTGACGGCTCCGGATGGAACAAGAGGAGTGGTTGAGTCTGTCAATGTTTTGAGACAGAAGGTAAAAGTCATAGTAGATGAGGGAGATGAAAAAGAAATAAAGGAATATCCTGTGGAGGAGCTCTACTTCAAGCCCCGCAAGGTGCGCGGACGCGGAAAAGGCAGTAAAAAGAATGAAAACGAAGAGCCCGCGGATGAGAAGGAGCTGGAGGAACTGGAGACTTTGGAAGAAAAGGAAGGAGCCGGCTCCAAACTGGATGAATAAAAACTTGCCGGACTTCTTACATGATGGGGAAAGACTGGATGATCTGCAAAGAAACGGACTGTTTATAATACAGAACCCTAAGAAATTCTGTTTCGGGATGGATGCGGTATTATTATCTGGATTTGCCGGCATCCATATACCAACAGCCTGTGACAAAATTCTGGATCTGTGCACCGGAAACGGGATCATACCGTTATTGCTCTCGGCCAAGACTCAGGCAAGGCATATCATGGGTCTGGAAATACAAACGGAAATAGCGGACATGGCATCAAGAAGCGTCTCCATGAATGGTCTGGACGATAAAATTGAAATAATAAACTGCGACATAAAGGAGGCGGCAAATCATATAAATGCAGCCTCTTTTGATGTTGTAACAGTTAATCCTCCGTATTTTAAGGCAGGACACGGGATCACGAATCCGGAGGACAGCAAGACAATATCAAGGCATGAAGTAGCATGCACCCTTAAGGATGTACTTGCGGCAGCGGTCATGGCTTTGCGGGAGGGAGGATACTTTTATATCGTCCACAAGCCTCAAAGAACCGCGGATGTTATTTTTGAAATGAGGAAAGCGGGGATCGAGCCTAAAACGCTGAAACTGGTTCATCCCTATATAAATTCCGGATCTTCCATGATACTTTTGGAAGGACGCAAGGGGGCAGGAGCTGAAATGAGGGTCGAGCCGCCCCTTATAATATACGGGGAAGACGGAAAATATACCAGGGAAATGTATACAATATATGGATACTAGACTTTTTCTCTGCCCAACGCCCATAGGCAATCTTGGGGATATAACGGAAAGAACGCTCGAAACACTAAAGAGCGTCGATATCATTGCCGCGGAGGATACAAGAAATACTCTGCGCCTTTTGAATTATTTCGATATACACACTAAGCTTACAAGCTATCATGAGCATAATAAATACGAAAAAGCGGCTGAGCTTATCGGCTTAATGCTTTCGGGTAAAAAGGTCGCCTGCGTGACCGATGCGGGAACCCCAGGAATATCAGATCCCGGAGAGATACTTGTAAAACAGGCTCTTGAAGCAGATATTGGCGTGACATCACTTCCCGGAGCCACTGCTTTTGTCACTGCATTGACTGTGTCGGGCTTTTCATCCAGAAGGTTTGTTTTTGAAGGGTTTTTACCCAGAGAAAAAAAGGAAAAGCAGTTTGTACTTGATAGTATAAAGGATGAGGTACGGACGATCATTTTCTATGAAGCGCCCCATCATCTTAAGGGTACCTTGTCAGATATACAGGATGTTCTGGGTCCCGGCAGACGGATAGCATTATGCAGGGAGCTTACAAAGCTGCATGAGGAGATACTAAGGCTGACATTGAATGAAGCCCTGGCTTACTACACAGAAAAAGAGCCCAAGGGCGAGTATGTCATAGTCATAGAAGGCCGGCCGATACAGGAGGTTGAAGAAGAACAGCGAAAGAAATATGAGGATATGAGCTTAGAGGAGCACGTAAAAACATATGAAGCACAGGGTATGGATCATAAGGAAGCCATAAAAAAAGCCGCCTCCGACAGAGGGATACCTAAAAGAGAAGTATATAATGCGTTGCTATAAAAGCCGATTATAATTTAAGACCATTATTCTACATACATTATTCAAGAGAATCCGGGTCTGCGTCCGCCGATGAAAAAGAAACATCCTGCTAATACGGATGTAGTTTATATGGTGGTGCGTCTTTGATATAATACTGTGTTGTGAGTAATTATCAAAAAGAATTTTTGATTAAGGAATCAATGAACAATATCAGGACAAATTACGAGAATGTGAACGGAAAGGGTAAAATATGTTAGATCATATTATTAAACAGACAACGGAATTTCTTGAGAATATGCCTAAAAGCAAAAGGAAGAAAAAAGGGCAGTTCTTTACATCTGTTGAAACTGCAAGATTTATGGCAGAGATGTTTGAATTGAATAAATGCCATGATCATGTATCTATACTTGATCCCGGTTCTGGCACGGGAATTCTTTCTGTTGCGTTTATTGAAAGGATTTTATCTGCATATCCCGAATGTGTGATATCGCTGACCTGCTATGAAACTGATCCGGATGTGCTGCCGGTTCTTAAAAGCAATTTGGCATATACTAAATCACAGTATCCTAACCAAATAAACTATTGCATCGCGGAGGAAGACTATATCCTTTCGCAAGGGAATGACTTTGATGGAAATCTTCTTGCTTCAGAGAATCCGAAAAAATATGATTACATCATTGCAAATCCGCCATACCTGCGAGTAATGAGAGATCACCCCTCTGCACTGGCGATGCCGAAGGTAGTACATGGAGCACCTAACCTTTATTTTTTATTTGCAGCCATGTCCTTATTCAATCTCGAAAAAAATGCCGAAATGGTTTATATCATTCCGAGAAGCTGGACTTCGGGGGCATACTTCAAAGCATTTAGAGAATACCTGCTTACCGAAGGGAAAATAGAGCAGATACATCTGTTTGTGAGCAGGGATAAGGTATTCAATGCAGAAGAAGTATTGCAGGAGACTATGATCATTAAGATCAGACGAACCGAGTGCAAGCCCAAAGAGGTTTTGATAACATCAAGCAATAGCTGTAATGATTTTGCAGATATAACCAAATTAAGGGCTCCTTACGATTCCGTTGTGTCGGGAGAGGATTTGTATGTTTATCTTCCGACCTCAGAGGAAGAAATAGAGGTCATTAAGAAGATCAATACTTATCATTCTACCTTGCCAGAAGAGGGACTGAAAATGAAAACGGGTATCGTTGTTGATTTCAGACAGTGGGATGAACTCAGAAAAGAGCCGGGGGATCATATCCTTCCGCTCTTTTACAGCCAGCACATTAGAAATGGAAGAGTTAATCACCAACCTTCGGGTAAAGAATATGATTGGATTATAGATGAGAAGCCCGGTCTAATCCAGAAGAACAAGAATTATGTGTTTATAAAAAGATTTACTGCTAAGGAAGAACGTAGGAGACTTCAATGTGGAGTGTATTCACCATCCGATTTTAAAGAGTACAAATTCATAGGGACACAGAATAAGATCAATTTTGTGGACAGAGTGGACGGGAGCGAGATGGATGCACAGACCACATACGGAGTCTATGCCTTGCTTAATTCGACACTGTTTGATATGTATTATAGAATTCTTAATGGAAGTACGCAGGTAAATAGCACGGAGATAAATAATATTCCGGTTCCGCCGGCATATATGATAAAGAAAATCGGAGAACAGATACTTGTAACGGATGATCTTTCTACAGATAACTGTGACCGTATAATATCGGAGGTAGCATATGCCTAAAATTGATGAGGCAAGGGATTTTCTTGCAAATATTGGGATGCCAAAGGCTCAACAGGCAGATATTTGTGCTTTAAGCATTCTTGCAATGGCTGGGATAAAGCCTGTTGATGAATGGAAGGATGCAAGCAATGAGTGGATCAGGATTCATGATATCATAGCTTTTTCAAATAAGTATTATGGTACTACATACGCTGAAAACAGCAGAGAAACATTCAGAAAGCAGGCAATGCACAGATTTAGAACGGCAGCGCTGATAGAGGATAATGGGAAAGCGACAAATAGCCCAAATTACCGATACAGAATAACTGATGAAACATTGGAAGTCCTCAGAGCTTTGGGAACCAACAATGCTGAAAGGCAAATGAACCGTTTTCTTGCCTATCATGACAAACTGGTAGATATCTATGCTTCAAAGAAGAAAATGACTATGATGCCAGTGAAAATTAACGGTTCAGATTTTCAGTTTTCCGCGGGCAAGCACAACGAATTACAGAAGGCGATTATTGAAGAATTTGCTCCTCGTTTTGCTCCCGGTTCTGAATGCCTGTATGTGGGCGATACCATAGAAAAAGATCTTGTGAAAAATGTAGATAAACTGAAAGAGTTGGGATTTGCAATAACGCTGCATGATAAGATGCCCGATGTTGTTTTGTATCGGGAGGATGAGGATTGGATATACTTTGTCGAATCCGTTACATCTGTCGGATCGATGGATCCAAAAAGAATAATAGAGATAACCGATATGACAAAAGCAGTCAAAGCGGGCAAGATATTTGTTACCGCATTCTTGGATTTTACAACTTATAAGAAGTTCGCAGACTCTCTCGCATGGGAGACGGAGGTGTGGATCGCAGATATTCCTGATCACATGATTCATCTGAACGGAGATAAATTCCTTGGACCGAGAAATAA
>JAFUWM010000329.1 GCA_017483425.1 Lachnospiraceae bacterium
ATAAATAGCAAGTCAGAAATTTTCTCTTGACAAAGGTCACTTCATAACAGAGGAGAAGTACAATGGCTTGGTATGACGAGGCGGTTTTTTATCACATATATCCTTTGGGACTTTTGGGGTGTCCGCATGAAAATGACTATGGAGAGCCGGTACACAGGCTGACAAAGCTTGCGGCATGGGTCAGGCATATAAAGGAGGCGGGATTTAACGCTATCTATATCGGACCTTTGTTTGAATCGGTCGGACACGGATACGAGACGACAGATTACAAAAAGCTCGACAGCAGACTTGGTACAAACGAGGATCTGAAGGAATTTGTCAAGGACTGTCATAAAAACGGGATACGAGTTATTTTCGACGGGGTGTTTAACCATACGGGCAGAGATTTCTTTGCGTTTAAGGATATCAGAGAGAACCGTGAGAATTCACGATATCTCGGATGGTACTCCGGACTTAATCTGGGCGGGAATAACAGCTTTAATGACGGATTCTCATATGACAACTGGGGCGGCTTTGATCTCCTTGCAAGGCTTAATCAGAAAAATCCCGAAGTCCAGGGATATATAGCGGATGTCATCCGGTTCTGGGTCGATGAATTTGATGTTGATGGTATAAGGCTTGACGCGGCGGACGTGCTTGATTTTGAATTCATGCAGATGCTCCGCAGAGTTGCTGATGAGGTGAAGCCTGACTTTTATCTGATGGGAGAGGTCATACACGGAGAATATATAAGATGGGAGAGAGATGCCCGTATTCACGCGGTTACGAATTATCATCTGCACAAGGCGCTGTTTTCGGGGCATAATGACCATAATTACTTCGAGATAGCCCATACCGTAAAGAGGCTTTATGACATGGGAGGCGGGGATCCGCTGGGACTAAGGCTCTATAACTTTGCGGATAACCACGACGTGGAGAGGATCTATTCAAGGCTTAATAACAAAGCTCATTTCATGCCTCTTCACATACTGCTTTACACCCTGTCCGGGATCCCGTCGGTGTACTATGGTTCAGAGTTCGGTATAGAGGGAAAGAAAGGCGGCGGTGACGACTGGGGCATCCGGCCGGCTCTTGAGCTTGAGGAATGTATGAAAAATGAGTCATATAAGCCTTATTACGAGATAATAAAAGCGCTCGGAAAGATAAGGCAGGCGGTTCCCGCCCTGTCATATGGTGCCTATGAGCAAATTATGTTAACTAACCGTCAGTATGCCTTTGCAAGACGTTCTGGTGAGGATTTTGTGGCAGTGGCAGTGAATAATGACGATAATCCGGCATGGGTGGATCTGCATGTGCCATCCGGACGATATAAGGCAATGCTCTCCGGAGCGGAGATAGAAGCCGCTGACGGAAACATACATTATGAATTGAAGCCTGCAGGCGGAGAGATCTTCGTAAAGACCGGGGATAATAAACCGGAGCTTCCGGACACGGAGATCAGTACGGAGATTAAAACGGACGATAAAACCGGTGAAGTGAAAGAGGGTTCGGATAGCGCCGCAGATAACGCAGGGACTGAAACTGCTAAAGGACAACGAAGCGTTCATGAGAATTCCGTTCCAACAGACGGCAAAAAGGTCATGGAAGCTGATACAAAACGTAGCACTGCCAGTAATGCGGATAAGGATGCCGAACCGGTAAAGGTTCCCGATAAGCCGTATGAGGAGATGACCGTTGAAGAGCTTCAGGCTGCCATACTGCAGAAAATGGCAAACAACGGTCCGGTTACCGAGGATATGAAACGCTCGGTGAGAGACAACGTCTGGCACGATTCACTTGTAAACTGGGTGAAAAGCTTCAGATAGATGGTTGAAAAAATACCAGTTTGGATGTAGAATAATATTCGTATGATAACCAAACACTTATTATCTGAATATTTTGGAGCATGATACCGTTACGCCTGTATTTTAGGCGGTTACGGTATCAGCATCCGACCGGTGTAAGTCAGATATAAAACTGTGTTTTATAGAGGAGGTAATCATGAAGATATGTCCTAAATGCGGCAATCAGATCGGAGACGAGGCTTTTTTCTGTAATAACTGCGGTTTTTCATTTTCAGAGTCTTCCGGCGGAAGTACACAGGAGGGGACGGACAATAATTCCGGAACCAATACAGGAAATACGGCTCAGCAGGGAATGAACGGACAGAATACACAGGGGCAGTATCAGCAGAACGCATATCGGCAGCCGTATATGAATTATGACCCTAAGGATCATACGGGAGAATTTGATCCGAGGGATATAGAGGATAACAGACTTTTTGCGTCTCTTCCTTATTTCTTCGGGATCCTCGGAATATTGGCAGCTCTTTTGGTACCGGAATCTGCTTTTACGAGATTCCATGTAAAGGCGGAGATAAAACTCGTAATTGCGTCCGTGATCGTATGTCTGGCATTTATCGTTCCGGTATTAGGATGGATAGTAGGCGGTGTGTGTCTGACAGTTCTCGCGGTCATCAAGATAATAGCGATAGTGTGGGTGCTTCAGGGTAAGGCCAAAGATCTGCCTATAATAAGCAGTATCGGTTTTCTGAGATAAAGGAGGGTAAAAGTGGAGAAGGGTTTGCTTTCATTATTTACAGAGGATGATTTTGAGCAGGATATCAACGGCGCGGCATACAGCCTTGCGGATATCATATCATTAAGCTATGTGATGAATAAGAGCACGGGCGAGAGGTTTGCGAGGGCGGTGCTTGAGGACGGTACTACCCTTATAAAGCCCGCGCTTACAAGGAGCGGAAGTGCAGATATAGAGCATGTGATCCCGCCGTACAGGACAACCGCCGAGAGAAACGCGGTGATCAGCGAGCTGGCGGATGATCCGGATCTCACTCAGGAGATGATAGCGGCAATGATGGACATATCACAGTCCACCGTGTCAAACGTATTACGGAATTCCTGATATCAGTCCGGCCGTGAGTCCACATGGTGAGGGAGGATTGAAAAAGCCATAAGGGTAATGATAACCCCTGCCGCGCAGACGACGGAGCCCGTGACGAGCATAGGGTGTATACCGAAGCTGTCAAGGATTCCTCCGCATATCAGATTGGAGAATACGCCCCCTACGGTTATCGCGCTTGAAACATAGGCTTGTCCCTTGACC
>JAFUWM010000330.1 GCA_017483425.1 Lachnospiraceae bacterium
ACGACAACAGGGAGCTTCTGTCATATCTCATGGAGATAGAGACTATGCTTGAACGTGACGAGAAGTATGACGCTGCTGACAGTCTGCGCTCTTTCGTGAGGACATGCGAGCTCAAGCTGCTTTTTTCGGAAAACGAGGATCTGCCGAATGCCGCGGCGCTTAACATGGATATGAAGCTCAAGGGCTACGACCGCATCTGCATGGTAAGCGTATCCGACATTTCAAACATGAAAGCAGTATTCCCGGAGCATATGATAGACCTGACCTACAGGAACTATATCCACAAATGTTCTGTCTTCGCGCGCAAAAAGGACTACCGCTTTTATATAGTCAGTGGATGGACGATCGCAATAGGGGCGCCCTCCTATATAGTGAAGCTGTCATGCTTTGTAAGTGACATGGAGCAGCTGCAGCGGGAACTCTTTGAAACATCGGAGGATTACATAGCCATAGTTCCCGTATTCTGCGTATTGGATGACAGCAGCGTGGATAACCTGAATGACAGGTACAACCAGGCAAAGGTGGAAATGGCGCAGAAAAACATCCAGTTTGACGTTTACGACGCAAGCGCGGACGGGATAGACGAGGAGGCCATCCGTGAGAGATACCAGATGGTCAACATCATAAACTATGCGATAGCTCACGACAAGGTCATTCCGTATTATCAGGGGATATACGACAACAGGCTTAAATGCATACACCATTATGAATCCCTTATGAGGATCGTTGACGAGAACGGTAAGGTCCGCTATCCTGCGGAATTCCTTGATGTCGCCCGAACCTACGGTCTTTTATATGACTCCATATCGGAGAAGATGATAAGGAAGGTCTTTGAAAAATTCAGGAAGCTCCCTGACAGGAGTGTCAGCATAAATCTCGGGCTTCGCGATATAAAGAACAGGAAGCTCGTTGAATACATCTATGAATTCCTTCCAACGGTCGAGCATCCCGAAAACTTCATTTTCGAGATACTGGAGAATGAGGACATAGACGACTATGAATATATGCTTAACTTCGTTGATAAGATACACAGTCTCGGCGGCCTGATAGCGATAGATGATTTCGGAAGCGGTTATTCAAACCTGCAGCACGTGGTGAGCATTCATTCAGATTATCTGAAGATAGACGGCTCCATCGTGAAAAAATGCTGCGATGACACGGAGTCCGAAAACCTCATCGCTCTTATCTCCGGATGGAAGAAGCTCAGCGGAAGAAAGGTCGAGGTGATCGCGGAGTATGTCGAGACAGGGGACATCCAGAACAAGCTGAACGGCTATGGCATTGATTATTCGCAGGGGTATCTTTTTTCCGAGCCCTCTCCTGAGATAGAGGGTAAATGAAGATGCGTACAGATCACGCATGGATGGAAGGAAGACATATCGGAAACGGGATACGCACGATCGCGCTGATAGTTGACGAGATTGCGGCGGATTATACAAGGGAAATGATACAGGACGTCATGAACAGCATGCCGTCAGACGAGAAATTGAGAGTTGTTGTCTTTGCCGGAAAAAGTGACGACAGCGCATCACCCCTTGAAGACATCCGCGTGCATAAGGAGATATATGATAATATCTACCGTATCGCGGGAGTTGCCGGCTTCGACGGATACATTGTCTCGCTTGGCGCAAGAGATCCTTTTGAGGACAAGGACACCTACGGCGAGCTGCTGACTAAGCTTTCCGGGGTGCCGTCCGTATTCATAGGCGCGGACTTTGATGTGGGACTTACGGTAAAGTACGACAATATGCCGGGCATACGCGACGCCGTAAACCTGCTTATAAACGTGAACGGCCTTACAAACCTCGCGATGCTGGGAGGCAGGGATGATAACGCAGACGCCCTGGACAGGAAGGTCATATTCAGGGAATGTCTTATTGACAACGGCCTTGATTACGGCGAGAGCTTCTGCGTAAATACCGATATGTCAGAGGACTGTGCCGCTGAGGCGGAAAAGCTGCTTGATATGAATCCGGACGTCCAGGCTATCTTTTGTGTGAATGATGCCGTGGCAAAGGGACTTTACGGCGTGATGAAAAAGCGGGGGCTTATTCCCGGCAGGGATATCAAGGTATTCGGCTTTGACAACACCCATATGTCAGGCGAGATAGAGCCACCGCTTGCGTCCATAGGTTCCGCGGACATCACTGTAGGAGGGAAAGCCCTGGAGCTTCTCACGTCAAAGCTTGACGGGGCAGAGGTTTCATCCGCAGTTGTTCCCACAAGGCTTTACGGCAGGAAATCACTTGACTATGAGCAGTACGTTTATACTAGCCAGGAGATAGTAAAGGCAGATGAAGCCTTTATCTACAGGATGTTTGATGACTGCTTTTACAGGTACGCCAGCGCAAAGCGCGACAGGGAGGGAGTGAATCTCAGAAGGCTTTTCTATGAGCTTGTATCAAGGATGCTTCAGGCCATGAAGCGGAGATACATGAGCAGGGAGGAGTTTGAGGAGCTCTCAAGGCTTGTGGATATCTTCATGGAAAACGGGTCGCTTGAGCTTACTGACACCCACAGGTTCATGGACAGACTCGATCTGCTTCAGGCGGGGGTGAATACCTCCTTCAGACAGTCATATGTCAATGTGATGATCAACCGGCTTTTCCTCAGGATCAAGGATAATCTGATATATGTTCTCGCCGGACAGAAGGAAAGGAATGTGACATCTGAGCTTGAGGGAAGGCATAGGATGATGCGTTTTAACGTCATGGCTACCGCCGTCATGGATGGTGATAAAGCTAAGAATATGGACAGGGTGATACGCTGCATCGAGAGTGTAGGCCTTAAGGATGCGGCTTTTTTCATGTTTGACGAGGCTGTCGTATGCGAAAAGGGCAGGCAGTGTGTTTTTCCCGAAAGGATTAATCTCAAATGCGTCGTTAAGGACGGCGAATTCTACAATACGATGCCCGAGAGGCAGTCCTGCAGGATGAAGGATATGTTCGCAAGGGAGGAGCTTTCCTCAAGATGCGGCGGCTATCTGGCTTTTCCCGTGTTCTGCAAAACTTCCTTATACGGTGTCCTGGCATGCGGCATAGGAGGCGATACCCATGAAAGGGGCGAGCTGATCGCAAACCAGCTGGGACAGGCACTTTATATGTGCGGATGTTAATGTTCACTGCCGAGCCGCGCACTTGCTGCGGGGCTACGGCCCAAAAAACTTGACTAGCCTGCACGCCGCCTATCGACTTTAGTCGATTCTGCATGGCGGCGTGCTAGTTGCAATTCAGCACATTGACTATGTGCTGAATTGTAACTTCGGGAACTGAACTTGACCGCTCATAAGGATTGTGTAAATGCTGATTATAGGTTAAACTTGTTTGTATCTGATCTTGGGGGATACATATGGATACAAACAGCAATCAATCCGGCGGTCTGAAAAAAGAGTTCACACCGCTTGGCATCTGGGCATTTTCCATAGGCACAAGTATAGGGTGGGGTTCTTTTATAGTAACCTGCAACACCTACCTGCAAAAATCCGGAGTCCTCGGAACGATCTTCGGTCTTCTGGCGGGTATGGCCGTTATTTTAGTCATAACCATGAACCTTCAGTATATGATCTGCAGCTCGCCTGACGCGGGAGGGGTCTATACCTTTGAAAAAAAAGACCGGGGGAAAGGACATGGGCTTTCTTTCTCTCTGGTTTGTGATCCTGACTTATTTTGCCATACTTTGGGCGAATATGACTTCCCTTCCGCTTTTTTCAAGGTTTTTCCTGGGGGATGTCTTCAGATTCGGATTTCACTACAATATATTCGGATATGAGGTATGGTTCGGCGAGACACTGCTGTCGATTTGTGCAGTTATCCTGATAGGTCTGCTTTGCGCAAAAAGCACCCGTATTCCTGACAGGATAATGATAATTGCCGCGCTTACATTCGCCGTAGGCTTCACGGTCTGCGCCTGCCTTGCGATAATGGGGCATGACGCTTCGTTCAGCTATGCTCCTTTATATACCGAGGGTTCAAGCGCATTCTCGCATATAGTCCGCATAGCAGCCATTTCACCCTGGGCCTTTATCGGGTTTGAAAACATCTCTCACTTTTCTGAGGAGTATAACTTTGAAACAAAAAAAGTACGGGGAATATTGATCTCGTCCGTGCTTGTAACGACTGCTCTTTACATTTTTGTGTCGCTGCTTTCGGTCTCGGCGTATCCCCCGGAATACGCAAGCTGGCTTGACTATATCCGTGACATGGGGAATCTCGAGGGAATAAAGGCGGTTCCCGCTTTCTACGCCGCACGATATTATCTCGGACAGGCAGGTGTCACCGTACTTATGCTTGCGCTTTTCGGGGTAATACTTACAAGCCTCATCGGAAACCTTATGGCTCTGAGCCGGCTTCTGTACGCGGCGGGGAGAGAGGGAGAGGCTCCCGAAAAGCTTGGGATACTTAACAGCAGGGGGATTCCTGTAAATGCGGTGCTTGCCGTAGTGGCCGGATCTATAATAATTCCTTTTCTTGGAAGGACGGCCATAGGCTGGATCGTTGATGTGACGACTCTTGGAGCAACCATTATATACGGGATGATCTCCATCGGAGTTTATAAGCATGCGGGACAAGCTGGAAATCGCCAATACAGGTACGCCGGAGCTGCAGGTGTCGCGCTCATGGCGATATTCCTGATGCTTCTGCTGGTTCCCGGACTGCTTCCGTTCGATGCCATGGAAACAGAATCATACGTTCTTTTCATTGTGTGGTCTGTGCTTGGTCTTATATATTTCAGGATACTCATAAGGCATGACCATAACCATGAATACAGGCTGCGCATAGTGGTATGGCTTGTGCTTTTGATGCTGGTGCTCTTTGCCTCCATGATGTGGGTTTCAAGGGCGACCGAAAACGCCGCAAAGGAAGCGGTAGAGAAGATATTTGATTACCACGAAAGCCATCCGGCGGATGATTTGGATGAAAATATCAGGGAGGAGAGGATCGCTTTCCTTGAGGAGCAGGCAAAGAGTATCAGCAGCACTAATACTCTGTACACGATCGTATCCTTAGGTCTTTTCATACTGTCAACCGCCATAATACTTAATAATTACCGGGATACCAGAAAGCTCGGAAAAAGGCTTGATGAGGCGGAGGAGGCCGCAAGGGCGGCAAGAAAGATAGCGGAGCTGAAGCAGTCAATAAGCTCACTGCTTGATAACATGCCGGGGCTTAACTTCGCAAAGGATGCTAAGACCGGTGTATACCTTGCCTGTAATCAGGCCTTTGCGGTATATGCTGACAAGGAGAGCCCGGAGGAGGTGATAGGGCTTACCGATGCTGAGATCTTTGATCCCGTGACCGCGTCCCATTTCAGGCAGGACGACAGCATGGCGCTTTCAATGGATGTTCCGTACCTATTCTATGAGGAGGTTCTGGATGCCGAGGGTCATAATAAGCAATTTCAGACAACGAAGTTAAAATACGTCGATGACGCAGGGCGGCTCTGTCTGCTCGGTATGTCACAGGATGTTACCGACCTTGTACGAATCAGGCGCGAGAATGCCACTACCAAGGAAGCATATGAAAAGGCAAGGAGCACGGGTATAGTATATACGCATATCGCCCAGACTCTGGCACGGGGATATAAGGATCTGTACTATGTGAATCTTGACACGGAAGAATTCATAGAATACCTTCCGGGTGATGAGAACAGCGTACTCACGGAAGAGAAAAGGGGTGAGAAGTTCTTTGATAAATGCAGAACCGATGTCGAGGTATTGGTTCATCCGGACGACAGGGCCGCAGTCATTGAAGCCCTGGACAGGGAAAAACTCATAGATTTTCTTGACCGTAACAGCACATTTATAATGACATACCGCCTTCTGGCAGATTCAATCTATACCTATGCAAGCATGAAGGTCTCCAGGATGGAGGACGACGAGAGGTTCATAATCGTAGGGATATCGGATGTTGACGAGCAGGTAAGGAACCGGCGGGCGGCGGAGAAGATGAGAGAGGAGAGCATCGCTTATTCCCGCCTGAGCGCGCTGTCAGGCGAGTACATTTGCGTATATGTCGTGGCTCCTGATACCGACCGCTACCGCGAGTATAGTTCAAGCGAGGGATTCAAGACCTTTGCGATACCAAAGGACGGAGAGGATTTCTTCTCCAGATCAAGAAAGGAAGGCCGCAAGGTAGTATACAGGGAGGATCTTGAGCGTTACCTTGCGATGTTTACCAAAGAAAATGTTATGTCCGAGATAGAGAGCAAAGGATTTTTCTCCCTGACTTACCGACTTGTACTGGACGAAGCTCCGACCTATGTGCAGTTAAAGGCTGTGATGCTTGAGGAAAAGGAGGGTCCGCGCCTCATCGTAGGTGTCAGCAATATTGACGCTTACGTTCGCCAGGAAGAGGAATATTCCAGGCGGCTTCAGCAGGCCAGAAGCGAGGCGGATATCGATCCGCTTACGGGGATAAAGAACCGGCATGCTTATCTTGCCGCAGAAAAGCAGCTTGATCTGCTGATATCCTCAGGAGAGGCACCTGAATTTGCAATAGTCGTCCTTGACCTTAATGATCTGAAGAAAGTGAATGACACTAAGGGGCATCAGGCAGGCGACCAGTTTATCCGTGACGCGTGCAGGATAATATGCGGAATCTTCAAGCGAAGTCCGGTCTTTCGTGTGGGAGGCGATGAATTCTCGGTCATAGCCCGGGGCGACGACTATGAGGGAATAGAAGAGCTTATCGGTATGATAGACGACCACAACACTAAGGCTTTGGGCACAGGCGGTATAGTCATTGCACGCGGCATGGCAAGATTTGATAAAGACGTATCGGTCGCCGGGGTATATGAGCGAGCTGATCAGAGAATGTACCAAAACAAAAGCAGTTTGAAGAAGAATTCATAGATGTTATAATCAGTTAATCAGCAGGTATTGGCAGGTCTTTGCGGACAAATGCGCATAAAGCGCATCTGGAATATGATGGTAAGTACTGAAAGAAACAATATCGGAAAGCAGACCAAAACGCAGGTAGTAATAAGGGCTTTATTTCTGCTTTTCCTTGTCTTGTCATATTTTTTCCTGCTGCCGGATGAGGCTTATGCGCAGGATACGGGAAAGACCGTGAGGGTCGGCTGGTTTGATTCTCCTTTTAACCAGATAGACGAGTCCGGCGTCCGGTCAGGCTATGCCTATGATTATCAGCAGCGGATCGCGTCCTACACCGGATGGGAATATGAGTATGTGGAGGGCGAATGGCCGGAGCTTATGGATATGCTCCGAAACGGTGAGATAGACCTGCTTAGCGACGTATCATACACACCGGAAAGAGCGGAGGAAATGCTTTTTTCGTCCATGCCGATGGGAGCGGAGGAGTATTATATTTACATCCTTCCCGACAATGACAGGTTTTCCGCGGATGATTATGCTTCTTTCAACGGGGCGCGTATCGGTGTCAGCAAGGGAAGCCTGCAGGAGAAGTTCCTTTCAGAGTGGCTTGAAGAGCATGGTATAGAAGCCGAGATCGTGGAGACGGGTGATTCGGAATATGATGCCGAAAGACTGATAAAAAAGGGAGAGCTTGATGCATATGCAACGCTTGATGCCTATGGCGATGTCATCAGGTGCATACCTTTATACAAGATAGGATCCTCAGATTTTTATTTTACGGTCAATAAGGACAGACCCGACCTTCTGGATGAGCTGGACGAGGCGCTGAGCCATATACAGTCGGAAAACAGGTTTTATGCCCAGAAGCTGTACGAAAAGTATTTCCGCGTGACCATAGCTGATCTGTATCTGACTTCGGATGAGCGCGACTGGCTTGAAGGCCACGGTTCCATACGGGTTGGCTATCAGGATAATTATCTGGCGTTCTGCGCTTCTGACGAGAACGGCGAGCTGACCGGCGCTCTGAAGGATTATCTCGACTATGCCTCTACCTGCATAGAAAACGCCAGACTGGATTTCATACCCAAAGCCTATCCTTCTATCGAGGATGCGCTTGAAGCGCTGAATAAGGGAGAGGTTGACTGCGTATTTCCCTCTAATCTCAGTGTCTATGACGGAGAGGTGATGGACGTGCTTCTGACGGATCCATTCATAAAGACAGAGATGTACGCCGTAGTGCGCTCAAACGATCAGATGGCTTTCTTAAACAGCAAGGACGTGACGGCGGCTGTGAATCGTGGCAATACAAACTATGAAAGCTTCCTTATAGAGCATTTTCCGAAATGGGAAAAGCTTTACTGTGACGATACGGAGAGCTGTCTCTATGCCGTCTCAAACGGTGAAGCGGACTGTCTCATAATAAGCAGCTTCCGCTATAACAATATAGCCGCTCTCTGCAGCCAGCTCAGGCTCTCCATCCTTTCTACCGGCGTGAACTTAGACTATGAGTTTGCGGTCAACGAGGATGATGACGCCCTGTTTTCCATAATGAACAAGGTATCGAGCCTTGTGCCGTCCACTGTTGTGGGTACGTCTCTGACATACTACTCAGCGGAGGAAACGAAGGTCACATTCTCCGACTTCATACGTGACAACCTTGCCACGGTCATGGCGATCATCGCCGCTGTGACGCTCGTTATCCTGCTGCTGGTGCTCAGGAGCATGAGGGCTGAGAAAAAAGCTCATGAGAGGAGCAGGCTTATCTCTGCTGTAGAGCGTGACGAGCTGACGGGACTTTACAATAAAAACTTCTTCTTCGAGTACTGCAACCGGATGCATCAGGAAAACCCGGAAAAGCCAATGGATGCGGTTGTCATCAATATAGAGCAGTTTCATTCGGTTAACGATCTGAACGGCTGGGAATTCGGAGATATCGTACTGCATAC
>JAFUWM010000331.1 GCA_017483425.1 Lachnospiraceae bacterium
GGTAAATGTCTGCTGACCATGGCATTTGTGAAAAACTCGATAATGCTGCTCTTTTTGCTTCCGGACAAAAAGGCCGCATCCGTGATACATATACTTGATTATCTGGAAGCCGGACTCGGAAGCGACCGGTTCAAACGCTTATTTCCTCTTTTTCTCACCGACAACGGGGCAGAGTTTAAGAAGGTGGAACGTCTGGAAGCGAATGAAAAATACGAAAACAGAACAAGGGTGTACTACTGTGATCGTATGGCTCCATGGCAAAAGGCACTCATAGAAAAAAACCATGAGTATATCCGCTACGTGCTGCCTAAGGGTCAGTCCATGGATCATCTCACTCAGGAGGATGTCACACGGCTTATGAATCATATCAACAGCACCAGGAGAAGAAGCCTTAAGTGGAAGTCCCCCTATGATCTGATAAATGAAGATGATACGGACATGAAAGCGTTGTTCACACTTTTAAAAATGCACCCCATCCCGGCGGATGAGGTGCATCTGGAGCCTGATCTGATCTAAGCCCAAAAATCAGCCGCGCTTTCGCAAAAGGTGTCTACATACCACCAGAAATTCGTACATGACGGCTATGCCGAGAACTGACTGTACTATATCCACATGGTGCAGGATCAGGCTTACCCGATCGTTTATCCTTCCGGTGGGATACGGCACCGTAAGGATCAGCAGCATGATGAAGTATACCAGATCCTCCCTGCGAAAAACCGGCGCTTCGTATATCATGAGGATGATCACCGGTATGAAAAAGCAGAGAGTGTAATCCGTACTTTTTGGCTGCAGGAGTATCAGTATCACCGTGATATCAAAGGCTTTTTTACAGCAATCCCTGTGTATGAAAAAAGCCGCTGTGAGTACCGCAGACACTATGATGAGCAGTATCAGTGAAACCCTGTCCTGAGCAGGGATCGTGAGTCCTGTCCGCTTGTACAGATGATCGGAGATATGCTCCACTATGCCTCGCATGCCATATCTGTAATAGATGGCTTCCCCCGTGTCAGTATTAAACCCTGCAAGCTCAGTCAGAAAAATCCTCAGATCCCGGAGACCTCCGAAAAGATACAGCGGCGCAATGGTAAGGGTGATCCCGGTAAGAGCCGTGCTTATAGCGGCCTTGTACCGCCTGTCACTAAGCAGGAATATCCCGTATATCGCAGGATAGAGCTTTAGCGCCGCGGCTATGGACAATGCAATGCATGAGAGTATGCGCACTGAGCGCCTCCGTGAATCGTATCCGAAGAGGAAGACCATGGTGAGCATGGCAGCGAGGGATATAATGTTGCCCCTCTCTATGGCCGTGAGACTCCCGTAGGTGAGTACTGCGGCTGCTCCGGACAGTACGGACATGAATCCCCTGTCTCTGAGCTTATAGGCAATCACACACATCATGCCAAGCGTATAGGTGAGGAGCTGGGCTATATAGAGCATATATGCTGACTGCGCGGTTCTCAGATCCTGCTCTGTCCGCCGCATCGCCACGATGCCGTCGTGATCTGTCGGAAAGCTGTCTCTTACTTCCTCTGGGATCATCAGATGCATACCATAGAAGTACGCATTGCCAAGAGGCGGATAGAGCGTATGGTATGTGCCATAGGGATCTCCTCCCGCGCTCTCAGCCAGACTGTTGTAGAAGTCCATGCCGGTGTCGGCCGTATCCTTCCAGAAGAAATACTCCCAGTACGAGCCTTTCTCGGCCAGCATGACGGCAAGAAGCGCCATGAGTCCGATGAATACGGAAATGATGAATACTACTGCGGTTTGACGTGTTTTTTCCATTATAACGTCACCTTCCTTTCTGAATGTGGGGCGCCGTGCGCCCGTGACAGTTTCAGTAACGTTATATAAGGAATATGCATAATTGCATCCGTTCTGACTTTGATATAAAATTAATCTTGTTACTTATCCGCAAACATCAGGAGATGCATAAATGCCAAAAACAAAGACAAAAGAAATCAAAAAGATAGCAGTCCTTACCTCCGGCGGTGACTCGCCGGGAATGAACGCAGCGATAAGAGCTGTCACAAGAAAAGCCATATTTGACGGCTTTGAGATAGTAGGCATACAGAGAGGCTATCAGGGGCTTCTGGAAGAGGATTTCCTCGAATTCGGGCCCAGATCCGTATCCGATACGATACAGCGCGGAGGTACGATCCTGCGTACTGCAAGGTCTGAGGAATTTAAGACAGAGGAAGGCAAGAAAAAGGGTGCCGATATCTGCAGGAAGCACGGCATAGACGCTGTAGTGGTTATCGGCGGAGACGGCTCATACAGAGGAGCGCTTGCGCTGTCACACGAGGGGATAGCGGTAATGGGACTCCCCGGAACGATAGACCTTGATATCGCCTGCACTGATTACACGATAGGCTTCGACACAGCCGTAAATACCGCGCTCGAAGCCATAGACAAGATAAGAGATACCTCTTCGTCACACGAGAGGTGCTCCATCGTAGAGGTAATGGGAAGAAATGCGGGTTATATCGCTCTCTGGTGCGGAGTGGCATCCGGAGCTGAGGATATACTGCTTCCTGAGAAATATGATTATGACGAGCAGGAGATAATAAATCATATCATAGAGAGCCGCAAGATCGGCAAGACCCATCACCTGATAATCAACGCGGAGGGCATAGGCCACTCCACCTCGATGGCGCGCCGTATAGAGGCGGCTACCGGCATGGAGACCAGGGCGACGATACTGGGATACATGCAGCGAGGCGGCGCTCCTACCTGTAAGGACAGATACTATGCGTCGATCATGGGAGCCATGGCAGTTGACCTTCTCGCGGAGGGAAAGGTAAACAGGGTCATAGGGTATCATAACGGCGAGTTCACGGACTTTGACATAGACGAAGCGCTTGCCATGGAAAAGCAGATACCCGAGTATCAGTATGATATAGCCAAGGCGCTCTCCATCTGATGGATGAGACACCCGGGATCAAGAAAATAAAAGAAGTCCGGGCTTTGTGCGAGAGGGGATCCTCAAGGCGCAAGACCGGACTTTTTGTGACCGAGGGAGAGAGAAGTTACAGAGAGATCCCCCCGGAGGATATAGTATCTACATATGTTTCCGAAAGCTATAAAAAAGAGCATCCCGGCACAGCTTATGACTATGTACTGAAAGACTCAGAATTTTTGAAGCTAGCGGATACAAAGCATCCTCAGGGGATACTCGCGGTGGTAAAGCAGAGGCAGTACCGGATCGAGGACCTGCTGTCGGGAGACCTGTATATCATCCTGGAATCCCTGCAGGATCCCGGCAATCTCGGTACCATAATCCGCACCGCGGAGGCAGCCGGCGCATCCGCAGTGATCATGAATAAGGGCTGTACGGATATATACTCACCCAAAGTGGTGCGCTCTACCATGGGCTCCATATTCAGACTGCCGTTTGTATACGTCGAGAGGCTTGAAGAAACCATAAACGATATGAAACGGGCAGGGATCACGGTCTACGCGGCGGCTCTCTCAGGGAAGAGTCTGCCGGATATAAAGCTTGCGGAGCGCAGAGCTTTTGTAATAGGCAATGAAGGAAACGGACTTACTGAGGAGATACTGCAGCTTGCGGATGAAAGGATAAGCATACCCATGGCGGGTAAAGTGGAATCCTTAAACGCGGCGGTATCAGCAGCGATATTATTATATAGGTTTTGAGATCAAGGAGGCACAGCATGATAGGATTCATAGGACTTGGAAACATGGCACAGGCGATAATCGGGGGCATACTCGGAAAGGGAGTGGTTTCCGAGGGAGATGTGACAGGCTTCGACAGCTCTCCGGCAGCAAGGAATACGGCTGCGGAGAAATTCGGGATAGCGCTTGCCTCCGACAATAAAGACGTGACAACCCAGGCAGACATAGTTGTGCTTGCGGTCAAGCCGCAGGTAATACAGGATGTGATACAGGAGATCGCTCCGGCAGCATCGGAGGAGACTCTGTTCATATCCATAGCGCCGGGCAAAAGCATAGACTGGCTCGTTGAAAATTTCGGAAAGCAGGTCAAAATTATCAGATGTATGCCAAATACGCCTGCGCTTGTGGGAGCAGGGATGACCGGCTACTGCGCAGCTGGAAATGTAACAGATGAAGATAAAAGCAGAGCTCTGGA
>JAFUWM010000332.1 GCA_017483425.1 Lachnospiraceae bacterium
AAGGCTCTTCTTATCCTTTATAGTTAAGGTATTGCCGAATTCCTCGTCGATCTTGCGCCTTACGGAACCCGAGCCGTTTTTAAGCACGTGATTGAACTGCTCGTATTCCCCGTGTATGTCGGTAAGGAAATGCTCGGTGCCTTTTGGAAGGTTCAATATAGACTGCAGGTTTATCATCTCTGTCGAAGCCGCCGCCTTTGTGGGAAATTGCTTTGACAGACTGTCTATCAGCTTTTTTTCAAGATCCTCATTGCTTCTTGCCATATCATACTCCTGTATTTTTTTAAATTTTTGTCATTTTCAACTCCAGACTACCCAAAGGAAAATATAGGCGGCCAGAGTTGCCGCAAGAGTGAAAGGTATCCCTATCCTCGCGAAATCCTTAAAGCTCACTTCATATCCCTCTTTTCTAAGCATCCCGACTCCCGCTATATTGCAGCTTGCGCCGACAGGGGTTATATTCCCTCCGAGCGTCGCTCCGCAGAGAAGTCCGAAATACAGAAGATAAGGCTCCACTCCCATCGCAAGTGTCACACCCTGAAGCACGGGAAGCATCGTCGCCACATAGGGGATATTGTCTATAAATGCAGAGATCAGCATCGATCCCCAGACGACTATGGTAAAGAGCAAAAACAGATTGGTTCCCCCTATGGAGGCTATGACATCCGCCAGATCGTCTATCACCCCTGCTTCGGTTATCCCGGCTATCACCGCAAAGAGTCCTGTAAGAAGCAGTAATGTATCATAGTCAAGATTTTTGATAACCTTTACCACCCGGCTGCTGTCCTTGTCCTTGGCAAATTCCCAGATCATGCCTATGATCCCGCAGGCCATGCATATGACGCCGTTCGTTATCTCCGGCTTGTCGGGGATAAATGACGCGATCACGAGGAATACTACATGCGCGACCATCATTATCGAGGGCACATAGTCATTCATGACCGTTTTGTCAGTTGAGCCGACAGGCTCCGTATCTTTCCTGAAAAGGATCATCATAATAGGTATAGTGACTATGGCTCCCAACTCCACCGCAAAGAATATCCCCGGACGGCCATTCATCCAGAAGAAATCCGTGAAATCCATTCCCGCATAGGACGCAAGCATTATGGACGTTGTATCTCCCACAAGCGTCGCGGCTCCCTGAAGGTTTGATGATACGGCTATGGATATTATCATCGGCACCGGGTTTATCTTAAGCTTTTTGCAGACCGCAAGTCCAACAGGCGCGACCATCAAAAGGGTCGCCACATTATCGATAAAGGCCGATATTATCCCGGAAAAAAGCGACATAAGTATAGTCACCCACATGACATTTGGAGCGATATCAAGAAGCTTATCCGCTATGAAATTCGGCATTTTTGAATCAATGAAATAATCAACCAGCAGAAGCGTACCGAGTATCATAAGAAGTACGTTCCAGTCTATCGCGTCAGGCAGCTCCCTTAAGGGAAGTATCCCCAAAGCCAAAAATATACCGGCAGTTATTAATGCTATGACCGCGCGTCTTTTCGGCAGCGCGATAAGGCAGACATACATCAGAACAAATAAAACAATAGCAACGATTTTCATAGATTTTTTCCCTCCAGTAATCCCATGCCGATATCGTACATCTTACCTTCTGTCTGGTCATACAGCCAGTCCGCCATAGTCACGCCCTCACTCTTTTTGGAAGCAAATGTAATCTCTTTGAGCGCCGTATGCGCGGTACCGCCCTTTCCTATCGCGGGCGGAAGCATGGGCCAGTCAAATATATAAAAATGAAAATCCTCAGTTATGTCTTTAAGCTGCCTGACCATTACCTTCAGCTGCTCAAAAAAAGCCTGCTGCACATCACCGTCAGTCTTATACTGCTTTGTAATTATATCATTATAATAAGAGCTTAACAGGTAATCTCTCGTACTGCTGGCGTACAGATATCTGAATTTTTTCCCGTACTCCTTAAAAAGCGACTCATACCAGTCAACCGTCGGGTTGTCGGAGTGCATCCTGTTCACGAAGCTCTCATCCGATCCCCACACTTCTTTTGCCGTCCTCTTCCAGTCTTTATATAACAAAAGCCCGCTGTCGGACAGCAGGGTAACATCCTTGCAAACAGGATAATATTCATCTGATATTTCTCCCGCAAGCGCCGGAACCGCAAAAGCCCCCGCGGAGTTTCCCGCGACAAGGATCTTATCGGGCTTGTCAAAAAGAGTCTTTGTGACCTTCATGGATTCCATGAAATTCCTGTGTCCCGCAAAATGCAGTATCTCATCTTCTCCTGTCTCGGACTTGTAGCAGAATTCACTGTTTCCTATATGAAAATCCCCCGTGGCGTAGGTTATGACGATGAAATTCCACTCCGCAAAGGGATTTGCTGCGGTCTTTGTATTAGTTATGCCTATGTTTATATTCATAAGCTGGGTAAAAGGCCTCAGGTTATTCCAGTAGAAATTCGGAAGACCCGCAGCAACCTTGCCTCCCGTAACGGGACGCGCCGCAGTGTATTCATTCCATGCGACTCCGCCACCCGATATGATGATACAGAGATGGTCGTTTTTCCCCTTGCTGATATATGTATGGTATTCGCTGCCGTCTCCCGATATCCCTTCCGGAAGCGCTACCCTGTACCAGCGCATTATCTCCGGAACCTGTACGGGATCGTAAATATCAAGGTCATCCACTTCAAGCCGGTTCTCCACTGTCTTTCCGAGCCTGTTCTCGATATGGTCTCCGAATTTTGCGGCAAGGGAAGTTCTCCTATTCATGATCAGACGTTAAATCTCCTCTCGAGCGAAGTCTTCAAGTCCTTGTATCTGAATACCAGAAGCCCCGCCAGGAGTATCAGATAGCAGGCTATGATTATGAGCGCCGGCAGGGGCACGGGATTCATATCGTATTTTATGGGTATGAGCTGGAGAAGCGACGCTGCGGCGTTTATTGCAAAGTACTGCATATACTCACTCCTCCTTATACCGGA
>JAFUWM010000333.1 GCA_017483425.1 Lachnospiraceae bacterium
ATGCCTGAAGCAGTTAAGACATGGATTGAGACACATGATTTTGAAGAGGTGGAAGATACCCAAAATGAAATACTGTCTGATTATGCCGATGACTTTTCTAAGCATGCACCATTAAGTGAAGTTCCAAAGATTCGCTGGATCTGGGATTCTGTACCGGTTCAGTTAGCAAAGGAAAATAATAAATTTATTTTCTCGCATGTAAAGAAAGGAAAACGTTCTGCGGAACTTGAAGATGCGCTACAGTGGCTGATTGATGCCGGATTGGTGATCAAAACCGAACTGGTAGAAAAACCCGAAACGCCTTTGTCCGGGTTTGCGGACAAGACATATTTTAAGGTCTATATGTCCGACATAGGGTTATTACGTGCAAGATCAAAGGTTTCTCCGAATACGATTCTTGAGGAAACAGATCTTTATATAAGATATAAGGGAGCCTTTGTTGAGAATTATGTTCTAAATGAATTGAGAGATATTGGGAAAGAGCTTTATTTTTGGCGCTCCGGAAATTCTGCGGAAATAGATTTTATCTGCGAGATTGACGGGGAAATGATTCCGGTAGAGGTAAAGTCCGCAGATAATACTCAGGCAAAGAGTTATAAACAATTCTGCAAAAGATATAAGCCTAAGAAAGGACTGAAACTATCCCGAAAGAATATTGCAGAAAATCTCTGCGAATCCACGGTCACTTACAGTATCCCTTTGTATTTAAGCTGGAAAATAGACAAATATTGTATCGGAGATAAATAAAGCAGGAGAACTATCGGTACATATGCAAAGATATAGACATGATAGGCAAAAGTCTATGAAAATCCACTGCCGATATGCTCCCTGTATAGGGCGATTCCAGTTTTAAGTCTTGATAAGCCGTCCAGACAGACCTCCTTAGGGCAGGCTATGTTCATTCTCAGGAAATGATTCCCTGCCTTACCATAATACCCCCCGGCTGATACAAATAATCCCGTGGTTTCCCGTATAAAACCCGCTATCTCCTTGCTGTCCGAGCCAAGGCAGCCTACATCTATCCAGAGCAGGTACGTGGCATCCCCTTCGACAATAAAAACTCCGGGGATCCTGGCAGCTATATAGTCGGCAGCTATTCTTTTATTCTCAGCAATATATTCACGTAGCTCATCAAGCCAATCGCCGCCTTTATTAAACGCGGCAACCGCAGCCGTGACCGCAAAGGAATTCGGCTCTGACACTTCACCTGTGTTAAGCGCATTCCGAACCCTACGTCTCAGTGAGGGCTCCGGAACACAAACCGCCGCTGTATGAAGTCCGGCTATATTGAATGTCTTCGTCGGAGAAATACAGGTAATGCTTATATCCCTGCAGTCCGGCGAGACTGAAGCAAACGGAATATAACCCTTTCCCGGTTCTGTGATATCGCAATGGATCTCATCAGAGATCACATATACATGGTGTTTTACGGCAAGCTTCCCTATCCTCTCCAGAGAATCCCTGTCCCATATCCTTCCTGCAGGGTTCTGGGGATTACAAAGGAGCATCAGCTTGGTTTGCGGCTCTGCCAGTTTCCTTTCAAGATCCTCGAAATCCATGAAATACGCCCTGTCCTTGTAGCTCAAAGGGTTCTCCAAAATACGGCACCCGTTATTTACTATGCAGTTAAAGAAAACATTGTATACAGGAGTCTGGACCACAACATAGTCGCCCGGCTCTGTAAGCTTTCTTATCATTGAAGATATCGCGGGTATCACTCCCGTACAGAACATGAGCCAATCCTGATCCATCTCGAATCCGTGCCTGCTTTTCCACCATCCGGTGTAGGCGTTGTACCACTCATTGCCTATATTTGCATAACCGAATACCCCATGCGCCATGCGTTTTTCTATAGCTTCCAGCATCTCAGGCGCTGCCATAAAATCCATATCTGCCACCCACATGGGTAACTCACCGTCTTTAACATTCCATTTGACAGAATCCGTCCGGCTTCTGTCTATGATCGTATCAAAATCATATCTCATTGTTTCAGACCTTTTATCTCTCCGAAAATATTCTCAAAGTCCTGCCATTTTACGCTAGTGTGATTGTCTTCGGGGAACTATGGCGTAAAAATAATAAATGCAGGAGAAGGGACTATAACCATCAAACCTTGTAAATACGGGTTCCGCTGCTATTTGACCCCATTTTTGACCCACTTTTATAATTTTTTTAATATGCAGCACTCACATCCTGTATTGTACTCATTGCCTCTATC
>JAFUWM010000334.1 GCA_017483425.1 Lachnospiraceae bacterium
CGTAGCGAGGACTTTCATACAGCCGGTACAGTCCATGCGCGAGACCGGGGTAAAGATGAAACTGACCCCCATCCGCAGCATTGTGAAAGGCAAACGGGTGGTGGTCATCGATGATTCCATAGTGCGGGGCACCACTATGGGACAGATCGTAAAGATGCTGAGGGATGCAGGGGCAAAAGAAGTCCATGTTCGTATTTCCTCCCCGAGCTTCCTGCATCCCTGCTATTACGGAACGGATATTGATTCAGAAGAAAATCTTATCGCCTGCCACTACACCGTGGAAGAAATTTGTAATATCATAGGCGCGGAAAGCCTTGCGTATCTGCCGCTCGATAAGCTTGACAGGATCACCGGAGGATCTGATCACTGCGCCGCCTGCTTCGACGGGATATATCCTTAGAGTTTTTTTGAAACCATATCAGATTGATATAAAGCCTATCTCAAATGCATGCTGTTAAATAATCTCCGAAAAGTATAAAATATAAGCAGCAGATGACGTTATGCATCGCGAATTGGGGGAATTGGGTGTCAGTATCATCTGAGCATTATAAGATATTTTACTATGTCGGAAAATACAAGAGCTTCAGTCAGGCAGCAAGGGTGCTGTTAAACAGCCAGTCGAATATCTCGCGTACCATTGCGAACCTTGAAAATGAGCTGGGATGTAAGCTGTTTATCCGTATGCACGACGGGATCAGGCTGACGGAAGAAGGAGATATCCTGTACCGCCATGCGGCCGTGGCATTTGAGCACCTGCAGCTGGGAGAGGAAGAGCTTCTTGATCATCTTGCGCTACATTCAAACAGTATCCGCATCGGCTACTCGATAGGTATCAGCGACAGTCTGCTGAATACACTGTTTTTCCCTGTTATAAAGGATTATTATGATTCGCATGAAGGAGTAAGGCTTCACGTTAAAAATGATTCCACGCCCAAGCTTGTCTCCGATATAAACGAAGGGCTTTTGGATCTCGCCATTATCACTTCCTATGAGGACGACCGGACGATAAACGGAAAGCTCCTTGATTCATTCAGGGAGGAGCTGATCGCCGGAAAGGTATTTGAAGCCTTGAAGGAGAAGGAGCTGACTCTGAAGGATATAAGCGCATACCCCATCATATGCGCACAGAGGGGCTCTGAGACTCATCAGGTATATGAGGCTTTTTTTGCTGAACATGGTCTTGTATTTGAGCCTTCGATAGAGACGGCTACGTCCGACCAGGTGCTCATGCTCGTGCAGAGTAATCTCGGGATAGGATTCGTGGAGTCAGGTATGTTTAATAAATACGCGGATAAGGAGAATGCCTTTAAGCTTAAGCTGAAAGAGGAGCCGCCGTTAAGAGGGGTATATCTGCTTGCTAATGAATTCAGGAAGGAAAACGAGGAAGTCAGTGCTTTGCTGCAGATGTTTTAATTATGGAGGAGGAATATAATGAGTACAAATGCATCACTGGTCTACACTAATGAAAAATGCGTGGGCTGCAACAAATGTGTCAATTCCTGTCCCGCCATGGGGGCGTGCGTGTCCGTGGATGTGGACGGAGAAGAGAGGCGCATTGATGTAAACGGAGATTACTGCGTATCATGCGGAGCCTGCATCGATGCCTGCGAGCATACGGCACGCGAGTTCTATGATGATACGGATCAGTTCTTTGCGGATCTGAAGAAGGGAGAAAAGATATCCCTCCTCGTGGCTCCCGCCTTTTTGGCAAATTATCCAAATGAATACGGGTCCGTGCTTGGAGGACTTAAAAAGCTTGGCGTAAACCGTATCATTTCCATATCCTTCGGCGCTGATATCACGACCTGGGGATATCTGAATTACATCACCAAGTATAATTATCTCGGAGGCATTTCACAGCCATGTCCGGCCGTAGTGAGATATATAGAAAACTATACACCGGAGCTTCTGCCGAAGCTGTTTCCAGTACACAGTCCGCTGATGTGCGGCGCGGTCTATGCCCGCAAGGAGCTCGGGATCAAGGATAAACTGGCCTTTATCAGCCCCTGTATAGCAAAGAAGCTTGAGATAAGTGATCCTAACAATGCGGGCCTCGTGCAGTACAATGTCACCTTCGAGCATCTGATGAAGTATGTCAGGGAGAATAAGATCTCAGGTCCCAGCGCTTCTGATGAGATTGAATACGGACTCGGCTCCATATATCCCACGCCCGGCGGACTTAAGGAAAACGTATTCTGGTTCCTTGGCGATGATGTGGCCATACGTCAGATCGAGGGCGAGAAGAGGATGTATGAGTGGCTTCAGAAAAATAAGGAGCGCATCAAAAACGGGAAGACGCCGTTCCTCTTTATAGATGCCCTAAACTGTGAGAACGGATGTATATGCGGTACGGCCGTTGATCCCGTTAAGAGCGAGACTGATGACGCTATGTATGCACTGCTTAAGATAAAGGAGGCCTCAAAGAAGAATAAAAAAGGCAATGCATGGTCAAGACCGGATTCACACAAAAAGCGCCTTGCGAATTTCAATAAGCAGTTCAAGAATCTGAAGCTAGAGGATTATCTCCGCAAGTATACCGACAGGTCAAAGACCGCGTGCTACAGGACACCCTCAAGCGCAGATCAGGACATGATCTTCAGATCCATGAGAAAGAACAGTCCGGAGTCCAGAAAGATCAACTGCAGCTGCTGCGGCTATGATACATGTGAAGATATGGTAAGGGCTATTTATAACGGCTTTAACGTAAAAGAAAACTGTATCCACTACCAGAAGGATCTGGTGCAGCAGGAGGTGGATCACGCAGAGCGCCTTGCAAGGGAAGTGGAGCAGCAGCGTGCCGAGGAATCCAACGAGCATCTGAAGCTTATAAACGCCATAGCACACATCAACAGTCAGTTCGAGCGGCTCAACGAGGCTATAGACAACATGGCGGAAGGAAATGAGTCGAACGCGAATGACTCTACCAATATAGCCGGCAAGATCTCAGGCGTGACAGAATTCACAAACCAGCTTGAGCAGTCAATGAACGGCATACGTGAGCTTATTGACCAGCTTGCGTCCGATAATGAAAAGGTGGTTGATATAGCGAATCATACGAACCTCCTGTCACTGAACGCGTCCATAGAGGCGGCAAGGGCAGGGGAAGCAGGCCGGGGCTTCGCGGTCGTCGCTTCCGAGATAAACACGCTTGCCTCAAGCTCAAGGCAGACCGCGAATAACAGCAGTGAGAACCAGTCAAGGATTGATGAGGCAGTAGTGAAGATCATGGAGGAGTCAAACAGGCTATCATCCGAGGTCACTTCGATAAACAATATGACCCAGAATCTGGCTGCTTCAACCGAGGAGATATCCGCTACAACGGACGGTATCCGTTCTATCATCGCCCAGGTCAAGGAAGAGCTTGAGGGACTTGTAAACTCCGAGGATCTGAAGGACATCTCACATCAGGCGCTTGCAGGGAAGAATATCCTGATGGCCGAGGATCTTATGATCAACGCGGAGATACTGAAACAGATGCTTGCATCAAACGGCGCGCATTCGGATATAGCCGAGAACGGAAAGGAAGCGCTTGATCTCTTCAGGAGAAGTCAACCCGGACACTATGACGCGGTCATCATGGATGTCAGGATGCCTATTATGAACGGACTTGAAGCCACAAAGGCTATCAGGGCACTGAACAGGCCCGACGCCGCGAGCGTTCCGATCATCGCCCTTACCGCGAATGATGTGGAATCCGATGTGGAGAAATCTCTGGAAGCAGGCATGAACGCGCATCTTTCAAAGCCTGTCGAGCCTGAGACGGTATTTGAAACACTGGAAGGGTTATTAGGTTAAAAAACCATTAACAAATAAAACAAGCTGACCGCAAAGGGCGGTGTCCGTATAGGGACTAAACTGCTGCTGAGCGGAAAGGAGGAAAAAATGAAAACTAAAAAAAGCAATGTACCGTTAACAAAGCAGATAGCAATAACGGCTATCCTGCTGGCGATATGTATCGTCAGCCAGTTTCTGAAGAACCTGAGCGTTTATATCACGGGGCCGGTAGTAAACCTGTGTCTGATACTGGCCGTTATGACAGCGGGGATTACATGGGGGATCATCCTGTCAGTCATCACGCCGGTCACGGCCTTTATCATAGCGTCAAGTCCTGTCATGCAGGCAGTACCGGGTATCATACCGCTCATCATGTGCGGTAATATAGTGCTTGCTCTCATGGTATGGTTACTATTTAAGCCGGCAGTACTGGGCGGTGAGAGACTGCTAAACCTTAAGTCAGTCATTGCGGCGGTTATCTCTGCACTGGCCAAGGGAGTCTTCATGGGGCTTACGATAGCGCTGTGGCTGCTTCCGACCTTCATACCCGCTGAAAGTCCGCTCAGGGGCAAGATGGGAGTGTTTCAGACCACGTTTTCCGTTACGCAGTTTGTGACGGCGCTGATCGGTTTTGTATATTTCTTTATCGTATGGATACCGGTCAAAAAGACAGTAGGAGGGGTAGATGGATAACAGGATCGTTTTGCTTGGGATAATAGTTAAGGAGCAGTCACAGGTTCCGGAGCTTAACAGGCTGCTCTCTGACAATCAGCAGTATATCATAGGGCGTATGGGTATGCCTCATCACAGGCACGGTGATTCCGAGCTTGCGATAATCAGTATCGCAATGGAAGCACCGCAGGATGTCATAAGCACACTTTCGGGTCGCATAGGGATGTTGAAGGGCATCTCGTCTAAGGTCGTATACGCTGATTGTGATTAACTTGCAAAAATCATGATACAGGATTAAAATCAGATGAAATGAGCAAAGGCGCTCGGGATCTCCCGGGTGCCTTTTTCGTTTTTTACAGTGTGAAGAGCGGAAACAAAAATCTGATTAAAGAGAGCGGAAAAGGGAATTAGATATGGATGATCATACGGTAAGGAGCTTTGACAGGAAGCTTATAACGGAGGACGGGCAGGAGTATTACGGATACGGGTTTGGCGATACGAAAGACAGGGTCTCGGAGATAGTATTCAACACCTCAATGGCGGGTTATCAGGAGATATTATCTGACCCGTCATATACATATCAGGCAGTTGTCATGACCTATCCGCTGATAGGAAACTACGGAATGGCGGAAGATGATTACGAAGCCGAAAGGCCTTCCATGAGCGCCCTTATCGTAAGGGAATATAATGATGAGCCTTCAAACTTCAGAAGCACAAGGACTCTGGCAGAGGTAATGAAAGAATACGGCATAGCCGGGATTTCGGGGATAGATACGAGAAAGCTGACCCGCTCCATCAGGGACAAGGGGAGCCGCAAAGCGCTTATAACTGATGTGAAAACTTCACTTGAAGAGGGACTTCAGATATTAAGCCGGCATGGTATACCGAAAGATGCGGTATCCAGAGTGAGCCGCAGGGAAGCAAGGATTTATGAAGCCTGTAAGCCGGGTGTATTCGGTTCAAAAGACACCATGGCCTGTCAGGGTGAAAAGTATGGCTCAAAAAAAAGGATATATAATGTAGCCGCCATAGACTGCGGCATGAAGCAGAATATAGTCCGCTCGCTGAATAAAAAAGGATGCCGTGTCACGGTCGTTCCATGGAATACACCCGCTGAGGAAATAAGATCCATGAGACCCGACGGTGTATTTATCTCAAACGGTCCGGGAGATCCGGAGGATGTACCGGAAACCATAAGAACCGTGAAAAGTCTGATAGGAGATTATCCTGTTTTCGGTATCTGTCTGGGACATCAGATCCTGTCCCTTGCATACGGAGCAAAAACCTACAAGCTTAAATTCGGACACCGCGGGGGCAACCATCCGGTGAAGGATATATTAACCGGAAAGATCGAGATCACATCACAAAACCATTCTTACGCGGTGGATAAGGCAAGTCTTTGTGATACCCCGCTTGAAGTTACCCATATAAATCTGCTGGATGATACGGTAGAGGGAGTCCGGTGCAAAAAAGATAAGGCTTTCAGCGTGCAGTATCACCCCGAGAGCGCGCCGGGACCGCAGGATTCATTATATCTCTTTGATAAATTCATTAAGCTCATGGATGAGGATTGATCCGGAGGAAATCACATGCCTAAAAGAAAAGATATAAAAAAGATACTTGTCATAGGCTCAGGCCCCATAGTGATAGGACAGGCAGCAGAGTTTGATTACGCGGGAACGCAGGCCTGTCTCGCACTAAAGGAAGAGGGCTATGAGGTGATCCTCTGTAATTCAAATCCCGCGACGATAATGACAGACACAAAGATCGCCGACAAGGTGTACATGGAGCCGCTCACGCTTGAATACATAGCGAAGATAATAAGGTATGAGAGACCGGATGCGATACTTCCGGGGATAGGTGGGCAGACGGGGCTTAACCTCGCGATGCAGCTTGAAAAGAAGGGCATACTAAAAGAGTGCAGAACCGAGCTTTTGGGAACGAAGAGCAGCTCTATAGAAAGGGCGGAGGACAGGAAGCTCTTTAAAGAGCTCTGCGAGGAGCTTAATGAGCCGGTGCTTCCGTCAGAGACTGCCGGCAGTGTGGAGGAAGGGCTTGATATAGCGGAAAAGATAGGATATCCCGTAGTCCTGCGCCCTGCCTTTACTCTGGGAGGTACGGGAGGAGGCTTTGCAGAGAATGAGGAAGAATTCAAAGCCCTCATGAAAAACGGTCTGGAGCTTTCGCCGGTAAACGAGGTACTCATAGAAAAAAGCATCAGGGGATACAAGGAAATAGAATATGAGGTCATGCGTGACGCTAACGATACGGCGATAACGATCTGTAACATGGAAAACCTTGACCCTGTAGGGATACACACGGGAGATTCCATAGTAGTTTGTCCGTCGCAGACCCTGACGAATAAGGAATATCATATGCTGCGTGATTCCGCGCTGAAAGTTATAAGGGCTCTTGAGATAGAGGGAGGCTGCAATGTGCAGTTTGCGCTTGATCCCGTTTCCTTTAAGTACTATCTGATAGAGGTGAATCCAAGAGTATCAAGATCGTCGGCGCTTGCGTCAAAAGCAAGCGGATATCCGATCGCGAGAGTATCGGCAAA
>JAFUWM010000335.1 GCA_017483425.1 Lachnospiraceae bacterium
CTTGCGGGGATCATGAATAAGAGGGACGTAGCAGAGGAGCAATACATCAAAGATGGAGAGCATCCGACCGTTGAGTACACAAATGCCGCAGGCGCAACCAACACTATAGAAAATCCGTGCCTCACCACATGGATCAACTTGAGCAGGACAGCTCTGACGTACTGGAAAGAATTAGGACTAACCCCTGCAAGTGCAAAGGGTGCGCCGAAAACTGAGGAGAAAAAAGATACACTCGGAGAGCTGAGGACAAAATACAAAATAGTCAGATGAAGGGCAAAACCACACCGCGAATATACACACCGCCGAAACGAAGGCTCACGAAAGATACAAGCCTTGGATATGCAGCGATAGAATACGCTAGGAGCGTATTAGGCAAAAAGCTGTATCCATGGCAGGAGTGGGCTTTGATACATCTGCTTGAGATCAATGGGAGTCTCAAAGGTGTATGGAGCTTCAGATATCGCACTTTACTGGTGCTGATCAGCAGACAAAACGGCAAAACGGTATTGTCCGAGGTAATAGCCTCATTCTTCTTGAACGTGCTGGGAGTAGATGCTGTCTTTGGTACATCCCTGTCACTTGAAAAAGCGGAGGAAGTATGGGAAGCGGTAATCAACGACCAGCAAACTATCCCGGAGCTTTCGGGCGAAATAGATAAAGTAAGCAGGACAAACGGCAACAAGCGGCTCATACTGACAGGTTTAAGACAATACAAAGTAGGTGCTCCTACAAGAAGAGCCGGGCGCGGTGATTCAAATGATCTGGTATTGCTGGATGAGCTGAGAGAGCACAGAGACTGGGAACCATGGTCAGCGGCAGCGGCATCTATCAACGCAAAGCCCAACGGCATGATCATTTGTTTCTCCAATGCCGGAGATCCCGACTCGGTGGTACTGAGACAGATGCGCTCACAAGCCATAGCGAAGATAGACGGCAGGGAAGCATCAGACTATGGCGGTGATATAAACGATGATGCGCTGGGTCTTTTTGAATGGTCTGCACCGGACGGAGCGAAGACTGATGATATGAGAGCTTTGGCACAGGCAAACCCGGCACTGGGATACGGACGCATGACGGAAAGGGCGTTACTCTCCAACCGCGAAACGTTCCCCGAGAATAAATTCCGCTCTGAGTGTATGTGTCAACAGGTAGAGACCATACTACCGTCACCATTCCCGGACGGGGCGTGGGAAAATGCGCTTGATAATAACAGCGAGATACCTGCAGGCAATCCGGTATATTACGGGATTGATCTATCAGCAGACAGGAAATGGTCGTCCGTAGCGGCTTGTGGAATGAGATCAGACGGAAACTATCACATAGAGCTGATCGAGAGAAGACCCGGTACTGACTGGGTGCTTGACTGGTTCAGGTCGAGGGCACTAAGGGGGAAGATGAACCTCGCATTTCAGACGCGGGGCGCACCTGCCGCCGGACTCGGCGAGCAGATAAGCACATACAGAGGTATCGAGAGGATACCGATAGAGGGAAGCGACCTTACAGCCGGATGGGGTCGCTTTTATGATGCGATATGTGCGCAGGAACCGGGCGGCAACAGAGGCGGTATAAAGATATTTCATCTCGAACAGCCTGTACTGGATATTCCGGCGAAGACAATGCAATACAGAAACATAGGCGGAGGCATAATGCTGCCGGACAGGACTAAAAGCCCGGACGATACAGCCCCGCTTTTTGCGTGTTTTTGTGCATTTGCGGCAGCAACAAGGATAGAAAATAAAAAGCTATATGAAAGTGCCTATGCTCAAGGGGCAGAGCTGACGTTTATTTGAGGATGGAAAGATGGGCATACTAGACAGGATCAGGAGCGTGATCAGACCAACGATATACATATCGCTCGGGAGCGATGCTCCGACCAGCGTACTAAACTACACAGCGACACAGCTGTATCAGAGTCAGGACAATTTACAAGCGGTTGTGAATTTTCTCGCAAACAGCATTGCACAATTACCGCTAAAGGTATACAGACGTGACAATGAGACCGACAGGGAAAGAGACAGGGACTCCGTGGCGGCTAAATTGCTATGGAGACCCAACATAGATCAGACTGAATTCGAGTTTATCCGTGCGCTCGCTGAAGAATACTATGTTTACGGATGCGTATATGTGTGGGTATATCCGTCTGCCGATTCCGGGAGCGGCTATGAAATACGCATCATTCCGTCTACGTGGATAGAGGATAGCGCAAGCGCAAGTGTATACGCGCCGGACTCTATCAGGGTAAGAACCAAAACCGGAGGATGCATAGACATTCCCCGCACAGAATTTGTGCAATTTAAGACATATTCACCCAGCAACCCCGGAGGGTATATATCACCCATAAGCGGATTGAGACAGACCTTGCAGGAACAGATCGAGGCAACGAAGTTCAGGAAGCAGCTCTGGCACTCATCAGGGAGACTTAATGCTCAGATAGTTCGTCCGGCGAATGTGCAGCCGTGGGATGAAGAAACCCGACGCAGATTTGTGGCAGCTTTCAGGGAATCATGGGGGAGCGGCGGAGATAAAGCCGGGAGCATACCCTTGCTTGAAGACGGAATGGAGATCAAGTCGTTTAATGCCAACTTTAAGGAGGCACAGTGGATGGAGTCGGTTACGCTGTCGAGGGAGAGCGTGGCAGCGGCGTATATGGTCAATCCGTCCCTGATATGGCACACAAATACACAGACATACGCATCGAGTAAAGATAACGCTCGGGCATTATATGCTGAATGTCTGGGTCCCATGCTTCAGATGGTGCAACAGAGGATAAACAGCTTCCTGTTGCCAATGATCGGATCTGACCCGGATATATATGTCGAGTTCGACCTGACCGAAAAGCTGAAAGGCTCATTTGAGGAGCGTGCGAGTATCTTGCAGGCATCCGTCGGGGGTCCATGGCTTACCCGGAATGAAGCGAGAGCTGATAATAATTTACCGCCTGTCGAGGGTGGCGATGAGCTTATAGTACCGCTCAATGTAATAGAGGGTGGTCAGTCCAGTCCGCAGGATACGCACATGGAAGAGCAGGAGCCAATGGCAACGGTGGAGACAGAACCTAAATGCGGATGCGTAAGGTGCAAAGCCGAAGCTGTCAGCATCAAGGCAAAATCGTACAAAGAAGAAGATGAGCGCATGGCAGACGTTATGCGGCGATTTTTCAAGCGTCAGTCTGACTCGGTACTTCCAAAGCTCGGAGCAAAATCAGCGAGCTGGTGGGATTCGGACAGATGGGATAAAGAGCTCGCGGACGATATAGAGCCGCTCATGGATGAGATAGCGGATACCCACGGTAAAGAAGTAGCAAAAGCCCTTGGAGCGAAGTACGGCACGGAACAGACACGCAAATACCTCCGCACCATGTCAGAAGCGAGAGCCAAAGCGATAAACGACAGTACCTATGAGCACATACAAGATGCCATAGAGGGAGATGGCGAAGCGTCCGAGGTATTCGAGAAACGGGAAAGCTCACAAGCTGATTTGTTCGGGCGGAGTCTCGCACTGGCAGCGGCAGGCTGGGCGGCAACGAAAGAAGCTCCGCAGCAGGCAGAGCAACAGGGCATAGAAAAGACCGTACAAAAGAGATGGGTGACGGGCGACAATCCGAGAGCCGAACATGCCGCCATGAACGGGGAGACGGTAGATGTTGGTGATAATTTTTCAAACGGCTGCTACTGGCCGGGAGACGATAACGGAGATCCTGATACTACGTGTGGGTGTAACTGCTTCACGGAAATAATAATCACGGAGGGTTAGAGCATGAAATACAAAGAGGTAAATGTAAATTACAAAGATGAGGGCAGCGGTTCGCTGGAGGGCTATGCGTCAACGTGGATCAGGCAGCCTGACAGCTACGGCGATGTAGTAAAGCAGGGAGCCTTTACCGGCACGCTTAAAGACAGGTGGAACGGCGGCAAAGGCATACCTCTGCTGTGGGCGCATCAGATGAACAACATAAGTGCATTTATCGGCACTGCAGATGCTGATGAAGATGAAAAGGGTCTACATTTTGTGGCTAAATTCGATGATACGGAGGAGGCGCAGCGTGTCAGATCGCTGTATAAAGACGGGAGACTTAAAAAGTTTTCGTTTGCGTATGATATAAAGGATGAGGGACCCGTTGAGCTTGAAGACGGAACAAAAGCCAACGAATTAAGGGAGCTTGACCTTTATGAGATATCATGCGTCACC
>JAFUWM010000336.1 GCA_017483425.1 Lachnospiraceae bacterium
ACGGATATTTTGCGGAGCTGGTCGAGAGACAGAGGGTTTAATTGAATCTGAATTTTTTCTGCCATTTTGAAAATTCGTTCGTATATATAGATAGAACATCATAAATTTAATATTTTTATTTAATATTTAAGGAGGTAGAAAAATGTCAGATTTTAACGAAAAGATCAATACGAAGCTTGATGAAGATGATCTTGAGAATGTAAGCGGAGGCGTTATCTTTAACGCTACCGGAATAATCGGGGCAGACAGCAATAATCCCTGGGAGCTGCTCGACGATACGAACGGAAGCACTCTGGGAAGGTTTCCTACAAGGGATGATGCTATAGCGGCAGCGGGCGCTAAAGGCAAAAACCATATGGAGATCAACTGGGATCAGGTTCAGCAGCTCAGGGGACAGAGGTAAAAAAGTAATAGAAAAATCGACGGAATTGGGAGTGGTGTCCGGACACCGCTCCCAATTCTTGTGTTCGTATAAAATAATTTGACTATATCTAGTATTTAAGATATACTGAGTTGATTTAACATTTTCGTAACAAAACGCATAAAGAAGGCAGAAAACAATGGCAGCAGGAAACAGATCCGGAAGAGATCGTTCAAGTATAGGAAAATATGATGAATATAACGGTTTTGATAAGCTGAGCCGGGATAAATACGTGGCATTTGACGATGATGAAGATCGTGTGATGCGGGCGCTTGATAATAATACATCCGGATACTATGAAGACGACGAGGATGAGGAAGAGTATTACGACGATGACGCTCTGTACTATGACGGTGATGAAGAATATTATGATGACGATGAATACTATGACGATGATGAATATGATGACGAGTATAAGGATGAGGAAGATTACTACGATGATGCCCACCAGGTAAGGAGGGATAAAAGGTCTGCCGGACGCAGTAGAAGCAATAAGAGACGCAGCAGAGCTTCAAGAGCTCAAAGCTCAAAAAAGCCTAAAACCAGGAAGAATTCCAAGGTCAGGAAGAATTCAGGACGCAGGGATGAACCCAAAAAGAAAAAGCGTTTTGTGCTTTTCGCGTTTGAGCTTCTGGTGTTTATTGCCCTCATTATCGCGTTGTTTGTGATCCTTAAATGGAGCAAAGTGAACAAGACAACCCTTAAGGAGAGTCAGATATATATAAATGAGGAACTTAAGGAGGCTCTTGCCAGTGTAGATGATGAGGACAGCGGCGGAAGTGACGAGTGGGGCATGAAGGGCTATAAAAACGTAGCACTCTTTGGAGTTGATGCCGGAGGAACGAGATCCGATACGATCATCATCGCATCCATAAATACAAAGACAAATGAAGTCAAAATGTGCTCCATATACAGGGATACATACCTGAATATAGACAGTATGCAGAACCCTAACTACAACAAGGCAAATGCTGCTTACGCCAAGGGAGGTCCTGAGCAGGCGATCAGGATGATAAACATGAATACGGATATGAATGTGGATGATTTCATAACCGTGGACTTTGATGCGCTCGAAGATATAATAGATGACCTTGGCGGAGTGGAGATAAATGTGCAGCCCGAGGAAATTCAGTATATAAACGATTATCAGTTCAGTATAGTTATGGATCTGGGAGGTCCCAACGAAGGTAAGATCAAAAACCCGAGAAACTTCACCGCGGTGACCGAGGCAGGCCCCCAGACACTCAACGGTCTGCAGGCTACGGCATATTGTCGTATAAGATATACGGCGGGGTCTGATTTCAGGCGTACCGAGCGGCAAAGAGAGGTCATATCCCAGATTGTGAAGAAGGCAAAGGGGGCATCTCTGTCACAGTTAAACAAGGTGATGGACGATGTGCTTCCCCAGATAACTACAAGCTTTACCGCTTCGGAGTTTGCGGCATATGCGTCAAAGGTCGGAAGCTATACCATTTCCGAGACAAAAGGTTTCCCGTTTGAGAACGTGACGGGGAATATAGGGAAGCAGTCAATGGTAGTCCCGGACACGCTTTTAAGCAATGTGGAGGAGATGCATACTTTCTTATTTGGTGAGTCATCATATACTCCAACCTCCAACGTACAGACCATATCTGAAAAGATTCAGGCGGACAGGACTGCCAGCGGATTGTGACAAAGCAGACGGATGTTGTTATCCTCACATATAAACCGGATAAAGGATTATGTGATATAATAGAAATGCTTGAGGATCAGACCGTGCGTCCCGGCAGGATCATCCTGATGAATACGGAAAAGAAGTATCTGGATGAACTGAACGCAAAGGACGGCAGGCTTTCGTTATATGACAATATAGAGATCCACCATCTTTCAAAGGACGATTTTGACCATGGTGGTACAAGAAAGGCTGCGGCAGGGTATTCAGATGCCGCTTTCCTGATTTATATGACAATGGATGCTCATCCGGCAGACAGACATCTTATAGAAGAGCTTATAAAACCTTTTGAATCGGATGACAGCATAGCGGTTACATATGCGAGACAGCTTCCCGGGAAAGATGCTTCCCCCATAGAGATATATAACAGGAGCTTTAATTATCCGGATAAGGCTCTGAAGAAAACAAAGGCGGATGAAAAAAAGCTTGGGATCAAAACCTATTTTTGCTCTGATGTATGTGCCTGCTACAGAAAGGATATATATGAGAAACTCGGCGGGCATATAGAACGTACGGTGTTTAATGAGGATATGATCTATGCTCATACCGCTATTGAAGCGGGCTACAGTATTTTCTATGCGGCTTCGGCAAGAGTTTATCACAGTCATAATTACACGCCATATGAGCAGTACAGGAGAAATATAGATCTGGGGCGTTCCCAGGCCGAGCATCCGGAGGTTTTTGGCGCGGTTTCATCCGTGGGAGAAGGGAAAAAGCTTGTCAGGGGATGCGTTTCTTATCTGATAAAAAACGGATATTGGTATCTGATACCCGAATTTGCGGCACAGTGCGCGGGAAGGTATCTGGGATACAGGAAAGGAAAAAAGTATGTGCGGAATAGTAGGATACGTAGGTCATGAACAGGCTGCTCCTGTCATATTGGACGGACTGGCGAAGCTTGAGTATAGAGGATATGATTCCGCGGGAATGGCGGTCAGGGATGCTGACGGCAGGGTCAGGGTCGTAAAGGCAAAAGGCAGGCTGAAGGTTCTTGCGGAAAAGACAAATGACGGAGCCTCCCTGCACGGTACGACGGGAATAGGACACACAAGATGGGCAACTCACGGAGAACCCTCCGAGATAAATGCGCATCCGCATATTTCATCAAATAAATTTGAGCATGGAACTCCTGCCGAGGAAACCAATGTAGTCGGGGTTCATAATGGTATTATCGAAAACTACCAGGAGCTTAAGGAAAAGCTTCTGAGACATGATTACGCCTTTTATTCGCAGACGGATACAGAGGTTGCCGTCAAGCTCGTTGATTACTATTACAATAAGTACGGCATAGGACCGATAGATGCGATAGCTAAGACAATGGTTCGTGTCAGGGGATCGTATGCGCTGGCGCTTTTGTTCAGGGAAAGACCGGATGAAGTCTGGGTAGCGCGTAAGGATTCTCCCATGGTGATAGGGGTGACGGATGACGCAGCCTATGTTGCATCGGATGTTCCGGCGATCCTTAAATATACAAGGAATGTATATTACATAGGCAATCAGGAAATGGCCTGTCTTAAAGCGGGTGAGGTTCATTTTTATAACCTTGACGGAGATGAGATCGAAAAAGAGGCAGTCACTATTGACTGGGATGCCGAGTCGGCTGAAAAGGGCGGATATGAGCATTTCATGATGAAGGAGATCCATGAGCAGCCGAGGGCAGTAGAAGATACTCTTAAATCAGTGATAAAAGACGGGGCGATAGACCTTAAGGATACAGAAATAACAGATGAGGACATAAAAAATATCAGGCAGATATATATAGTTGCCTGCGGATCGGCATGGCATGTAGGCATGGCCGCGCAGTATGTGTTTGAGGATCTTACCGGAATACCCGTGCGTGTGGAGCTTGCTTCGGAATTCAGATACAGAAAGCCGCATCTTTACAGCAATGATCTCGTGATCATCATTTCGCAGTCCGGAGAAACGGCGGATTCGCTCGCCGCGCTGAGAGAGGCAAAAAAGCTTGGGGCAAAGACTCTGGGTATAGTGAATGTGGTAGGCTCATCCATAGCGAGGGAAGCGGATCATGTGATCTATACTCTGGCGGGTCCCGAGATAGCGGTCGCGACCACCAAGGCTTACAGCACCCAGCTTGTTATCTGCTATGCGCTCGCGGTTCAGTTTGGGCATGTCAGGGAGCTCATTGATGACGATAAATACACGCTGTATATATCCGAGATGCAGGCTCTTCCTGAAAAGATACAGAAGATCCTTAATGACAAGGAACGGCTTCAGTGGTTTGCGGCGAAATACGCTAACGCAAAGGATGTTTTTTTCGTCGGACGAGGTATAGATTACGCGGCTTCACTCGAGGGAAGCCTGAAAATGAAAGAGATATCCTATATCCATTCCGAAGCATACGCGGCCGGAGAGCTTAAGCACGGCACGATAAGTCTTATTGAGGATGGCATACTTGTTATAGGCGTGCTCACCCAGAATGATCTTTTTGAAAAAACAGTAAGCAATATGGTCGAGTGCAAGGCAAGGGGCGCTTTTCTTATGGGACTCACTACCTACGGACATTATGAGATAGAGGACGCGGTCGATTTTGCGGTATATGTTCCAAAGACAGAGGAGCATTTCGCGGCCTCTCTTGCAGTCATACCGCTTCAGCTTCTGGGGTATTATATAAGTGTCGCAAAAGGACTGGATGTAGATAAGCCGAGGAACCTCGCAAAATCAGTTACAGTAGAGTGAGGGTTCCGGGAGCGGGTTTGATAAGGAAGACTCTGCGTTATATTAATCATATACTGGATAAAAGGCAGAAGACCGGACTGTTGGCTCTGCTTTTTATTATCATGATCGGATCCCTTATGGAGATGGCAGGTGTTTCGGCAATACTGCCTCTGGTGAGCCTTGTCAGTGATCCGTCTAATATGGAAAAGGGAGCCTATGCTTATCTTGCGGGTATGTTCCAAATATCTGATGTAAGAACCTTTGTCCTTCTGCTGGCGGGATTTCTGATACTGGTCTATGTGATAAAGAATTCCTATATCCTTTTAATGTACGATCTGCAGTACAGATACGTCTATAACAATCAGCGTATTATTTCATACAGACTAATGGATCACTATATGAGCGCGGATTATCTGTATCATACCAGACACGGTGTCGCTGAGCTTCACAGGAATGTAAGGGACGACGTGGATAACTTTTTTGTGGTGATGCTTAACCTTACCCAGTTTATATCAGAAGCCTTTACCTGTGTTTTTCTGATCGGTTTTCTTATGGTTCAGGATATATACACCACCCTGTTGATCCTTGTGCTTATGTGTTTCTTTTTATTTCTGGTATTTTATGTATTCAGAAAAAAGCTTGTGGTTCTGGGGCAGAGAAACAGACAGGCAACTATGCAGATGAATAAAGGGATACTTCAGGCTTTCGAGGGGATCAAGGAAATAAAGGCGCGTGACGGGGAAGGATATTTCCTTGGCGTTTATGACAGGGCATACAGAGAAAGAGTTTCCGTCATGAGACGGCAGATGCTTTTGCAGATAGCGCCCAGACCGGTCATGGAAACGGTCATGATCTGCGGGCTTTTGGGATTCATATCGTTAAGGATCTATCTGGGCGGGGATATGGCGAGTTTTATCCCTACAATATCGGTCTTTGCGGTAGCGGCAATAAGGATGCTTCCGTCCTTTAACCGGATATCAGGAAATCTCGGTGTCATGCTTTATAATAAATCTTCTGTGGAAGCGCTTTATAATGATATGCAGGAGATGGGCGCTTTCAAAAAAGCTGTCCATATGCAAAAAGACAGTCATCCGGCAGATGCCGGAACGTTTTCTTTCAGCAATTTCATACGGCTTAAGGATGTGAGCTTTTTTTATCCGGGAAGAGAGGAAAACAGAATCCTTGATAAAGTATCGCTTGATATCGAAAAAAACAGTACGATCGCTTTTATTGGCGCTACAGGGGCAGGGAAGACGACACTTGCGGATATCATAATGGGACTTCTCCCTCCGGTATGCGGCCGGGTATATGCGGATGATACGGATATCCGCGATGCTATGAAGAAGTGGCACGATATGATCGGGTATATTCCGCAGGATATATATTTGCTCGACGGATCGGTCGGGGAGAACGTGGTCTTCGGAGCGGGAGCCGTAAACGATGAGGATGTCTGGAACGCGCTTAGGATGGCTCAGGCGGAGGAATTTGTAAGAGAGCTTCCCGGAGGACTTTTGAGTGAGGTTGGTCCCGGAGGTATCCAGCTTTCGGGAGGACAGAGGCAGAGACTCGGTATAGCAAGAGCCTTACTCAGAAAACCTGAAGTGCTTGTGCTGGATGAAGCGACCTCGGCGCTTGATAACGATACCGAAAAAGCGGTAATGGACGCAATGGAGACTCTTAGCGGAACAAAGACCCTTATTATCATAGCGCACAGGCTGTCAACGATAAAAAACTGCGATAAGATATATGAGGTAGGCGGAGGAAAGGTGACGCTTAAAGAAAAGGCAGACATATTATGAATATTCTTGTGGTGCACTGCAGTTACCGCATATCCGGCGGTGAAGACAGGGTTGTATCATGCGATATAAAGCTCCTGAGGGAAATGGGGCATAAGGTCGTGCCATATATATCATCAAACAAAATTCTTGATGGCGCAGGAACCCTTGCAAGGATCAAATACGTAGCGGCATATCTGTACCCCGCAAAACAGAGACAGGAGATCATACGGATCATAAAGAAGGATCAGATAGATGTGATATGGGTTCATAACACGCTCTGGACCTTAGGCACC
>JAFUWM010000337.1 GCA_017483425.1 Lachnospiraceae bacterium
CCGACAACACTCTGATAGAAGCAGGATATTCCAAGAGACGCAAGTCCTTCGGCGATATAGGCCGCGTTCGTGTTTACTATATTTCCCATGAGGATCTCGGTTCCCACGCAGATTATCTCAGCTTTCATCATGCCTCCTTCGTGTCCTTCATGACTTCTTTATTTTTCACTATATAATCAATGAGCGAAACTATCGTGAGTATGAGCGCTATATAAGTGATTATCAGCGCTATGGTCTGCCAGACGGGATTGTCTATATCCGCTATGAGCATTATCACCATCACCATCTGAAAGGTTGTCTTGAACTTACCCCAGTAGGACGCCGCGATCACAATGCTTTTTTCGGCTGCAATGATGCGGAAGCCTGAGATTATAAACTCCCTCGCTACTATGATTATGACGATCCATGACTTGATAAGTCCCAGCTCAACGAGGCAGATCATCGCGGATATCACGAGTATTTTATCGGCAAGAGGATCAGCAAATTTGCCAAACGTGGTTACGAGACCATACTTTCTCGCGATCTTTCCATCCAGAAGATCCGTAAGGGAAGCGACTATGAATATCGCAAGAGCAACCCATTTCGAGGCTACTCCGAGACAGTTTGTCATCAATATAACAACAAAAAACGGAATGAGAATGACCCTGAATAAAGTAAGCTTGTTTGGCAGATTCATTTGCATGGTATTATGTCAACCTCCAATGTGTTCAAAGACTCCGGTCAGATCGTAGCCGTCCGCTCCGTCTATAATGACCTTTACTATATCCCCGCTCATAAGCTCCCTGCCGTCGTCAGCGACAAAGACATAACCATCAACCTCCGGCGCGTCCCTGCAGGTTCTCCCCACATATACCCTATCCTCTGGAACCCTGCCCTCTATGATGACGGACATTGTCTTTCCGGTCTGACGGGAGGCAGCTTCAAACGCTATCTCCTGCTGGGCTTCCATTATCTCCCTTGCCCTGCGCTTTTTGGTTGCATGGTGTATCTGTCCGGACATGCCGCCTGCGGCGGTATCCTCCTCACGGGAATAGGCAAAGCATCCCAGCCTGTCAAACTTCATCTCCCTGACAAAATCAATAAGCTCTTTATGCTCCTCCTCCGTCTCCGTAGGAAAGCCGGAGATAAGCGTCGTCCGAAGAGCAATATCCGGCATTTCAGATCTCAACTTATGAATTATGTAAACTAAACTTTTTTTATCCGTTTTTCTGCCCATCAGGCGCAATATCCTGTCAGAACAGTGCTGTATGGGAAGATCCAGGTAATGGCAGATCTTTTTATTGTTTTTGATACATTTTATCAGTTCATCATATATTTCCTCGGGATAACAGTACATGAGCCTTATCCATTCAATGCCCTCTATCCGGCACAGTGCGTCAAGCAATAGATGAAGTGACTTTTTCCCGTAGATATCGGTACCGTATACCGTAGTCTCCTGCGCTACTATGATAAGCTCTTTCACGCCTCTTTCCGCAAGGGATACCGCATCCGATACGAGATCCTCAATCGGAACTGATCTGTAGTGGCCTCTGACCTTGGGGATAACGCAATATGAGCAGTTTTTATTGCACCCGTCCGCGATCTTTAAGTATGCGCTGTGCATCACACCGATCTGCTCTGCGTGCCCTTTTAAGTATACAAACCTGTCTACATCCTCTATATGGCTCGCATGGACTCCCCGACGCACTTCATCCACTGCGGATAGAATGCTGTCTATCGAGGTCGTACCAACTATCGCATCGACCTCCGGCATGGAGCTCATGATCTCATCTGAGTACCTCTGAGCCAGACAGCCGCAGACGATAATTCCCTTAAGCTTCCCGTCCGCTTTTCGCTCTCCGAGCTCTATGATCGTATTGATGCTCTCTTCTTTTGCATCTCCGATAAAGCAGCAGGAATTTACCACGGCGATATCCGCTTCAGCCTCATCATCGGTTATGGTATATCCCTTTGACCTTAAAAGGCCTATCATCTGGGATGAATCCACAAGATTCTTATCACATCCCAGTGATACAAAAAAAATCCTGAGGTTCTCAGGACTTTTTTGCATCCTTGCTTTTTCAGACGAACGGTTCATCCTGATCGTTGCTTTCGATCTTGAGCTTGCCCTTATAAAGCTCCTCGACCGCAGTGGACAGCGGTTTATCGTACTCCGTTGTCTCGATCAGCGGATCCGCTCCGTCAACTATCTGTCTCGCCCTCTTGGCTGTGGCAAGCACAATAGAATATCTCGAATTAACTATAGGGGCATCCCCCTCCTGTACGTCAGCATTTACGACGTCCATCAGATCTCCGTACGACGGGTGTAACATAATAAAACTCCTCCTCTAATAACTCTATTTATTATCTGACTCAGTCCGTTCGGATGCTGATACCGTAACCGCCTAAAACACAGGCGCTAACGGTATCATGCTCCTACCTTTATAGTGTCAAATCCTCAACATTAACTCCTAAAGATGCAAGCTTCGCGGCTATTGTTTTAATTTTGTATTCAAGCTCTTTGTTTTCATACTCTCCGTTAGCCGCCTTTACTTCCTGAAGCATGGTAAATTGATCAATAAACACGTTCTTCATTTCTTCAATTGTCATATCACTCACCTCCTCTATAAAACACAGTTTTATATCTGATTCTGTCCGGTCGGATGCTGATACCGTAACCGCCTAAAATACAGGCGTAACGGTATCATGCTCTCATCTTTTCAGTAAGTTCTGTCTGGATCCTGTTTATTATATCCTGCTCATGTCTGACCGTTCTGTGAGCCACCTGTATTATATTATGTACCCTTTCGGTGCAGGCATCTATATTATCATTTATCACGAGATAATCATAGTCCTTTATGCACAGGGCTTCCTCCGCAGCCCGCTTCATGCGCTTTGCGATCACCTCTTCTGTTTCCGTTCCCCTGCCCTTTAACCTTTTATACAGTTCATCAGCGTCGGGAGGTGTGAGGAATATCAACAGGGTTTCAGGATATTTCTCCTTTATCTGCATCGCCCCCTGAAGCTCGATCTCAAGGATCACATCCCTGCCCTCATCCATTTTATTGAATACAAACTCCTTGGGCGTTCCGTAATAATTACCAACGTACTCAGCGTACTCAAGGAGCTTGTCGCCGCGTATCATTTCTTCAAATTCTTCCCTTGTTCTGAAGAAATAGCTTACCCCTTCCTCCTCGCCGGGTCTGGGCTTCCTTGATGTGGCTGACACGGACAACGCGTAGTTGTCATGCTCCGCTATAAGCTTTTTCATTACAGTGCCCTTGCCCGAGCCGGCAAAGCCCGAAACGACTGTCAGTATACCACGACCGGAGTTAAGCATTCAAATTCTCCTATTCCACGTTTTGTATCTGTTCCCTGATCTTTTCTATCACCGTCTTCAGGTCTATAACCTTGTCAGTGAGCGCAAGATCACCGGATTTTGACAGGGTCGTATTTGCCTCCCTGTTCATCTCCTGCGCGATAAAATCAAGCTTTCTGCCGCATGAACCTCCCTCACGCAGCGCATCCTGCATAGCCTTCACATGGCTTTTGAGCCTGACTATCTCCTCATCAACACAAACCTTATCCGCAAATATTGTAACCTCAGTTACTACCCGTCCCTCGTCTGCTTTTACATCCAATGACGACAGCATATCTATGAGCTTTTCCTCAAGCTTCTTTCTGTATTCATCAACTATCTGCGGCGAGCGGCTTTCTATAAAATCCACATAACCTGCCATATCATCAAGTTTTTCAAGCAGGTCAGCTCTCAGGTTCTCGCCCTCTTTTTCCCTTGAGGTTACAAACTTTTCACACGCGCTCCTTACGGCTTTTTCCAGTGCGCTCCAGAGCTCCTCCTCATCAGCCTCGATATCCTCCATGGTAAAGACATCCGGGAATCTTGCCAGAACAGAAAGTCTGATATCATTCTGTATCCCGAAATCATCCGCCATATCCTGCAGGTATTTCATATAATCATGCGCAAGAGCCGAGTTGTACTTCACGGTCTCCGCTGCTTCGTTATAATCCTCCATGGTAACGAAAACATCCACCTTGCCACGCTCCATGTACTCTTTCATTACATTCCTAATATTAGCTTCAAATGCCGTGAGTTTCTTAGGAAGCTTAACTGAAACCTCCAGATATCTGTGGTTTACAGTCTTTATCTCCACGGTGAACTTTCTGTTATTCTCCGTGACCTCCCCCCTGCCGAAGCCGGTCATGCTTTTGATCATTGCCATTTAATAAATCTCCCAAAATAACCGAAATATGTGATTCAGCTTGTTATAATCATAGCATTTTAATAAGTCGTGGTCAAAAGCTTGTTACAATTCAGCGCACAGCTAGCGCGCTGAATTGCAACGTGCACGCCGCCATGCAAAATCGGCTAAAGCCGATGCAAAACATGCCCTTTGGCATGTTTTGAATGCCGTTTATATGCGCTATGCGCATATGGCATCGTAGGCGTGCCGGCTAGTCAAGTGTATTGCGCCGTAGGTCTCCGCTCCGCTACGGTCGTCGCTAAACAGACAGCCACTGGCTGTCTAGCGACCCGCAGCAAGTGCGTGGCTCGGCGGTGAACAGTAACATAAGCTTGACACTTCCGCCATAATGCGTAAAATCTATCATTATTACATGAGGAGTTTAACCAATGAAAGAAAAGATCAAGGCATTCTTGAAACGTAAAGATATAGAAATATCCCTCAAACGATACGGGATCGATGCGCTCGGAGCCATGGCTCAGGGACTCTTCTGCTCCCTGCTGATCGGTACGATCATAAATACGATAGGCACGCAGTTCGGGATAGGCTTCCTTACCTCTCCGGTCGCAACGGTGGGCGGAGCAGAATACACGGTAGGCGGTCTTGCCTCAGCGATGAGCGGTCCTGCCATGGCCGTAGCGATAGGCTATGCCTTGAAATGCCCTCCGCTGGTGCTCTTCTCTCTTGTAACCGTCGGCTTTGCCTCGAACGCCCTGGGCGGCGCGGGCGGTCCGCTTGCGGTCTTATTCATTGCAATAATAGCTTCGGAGATCGGTAAGGCCGTCTCAAAGGAGACAAAGGTAGATATCCTTGTAACGCCTCTTGTAACCATAGGGATCGGCATAGCGCTCTCCGCGTGGTGGGCACCGGCTCTCGGAAACGCGGCAAGTCAGGTAGGAAAACTCATAATGTGGGCGACTGACCTGCAGCCTTTCCTTATGGGGATACTCGTATCAGTCATAGTAGGCATGGCCCTGACTCTCCCGATATCCTCAGCCGCCATCTGCGCTGCGCTCTCCCTTACAGGGCTTGCGGGCGGCGCTGCTGTAGCAGGATGCTCGGCTCAGATGATAGGCTTTGCCGTCATGTCATTTAAGGAAAACAAATGGGGAGGCCTTATCTCCCAGGGAATAGGAACCTCCATGCTCCAGATGGGAAATATAGTCAGAAACCCGCGTATCTGGATAGCCCCGATACTGACATCCGCTATTACGGGGCCTGTCGCTACCTGCGTATTCAGGATGCAGATGAACGGGACTCCGGTTTCATCAGGCATGGGGACCTGCGGCTTCGTGGGTCAGATCGGGGTATACACCGGCTGGATAAATGATATCGCCGCCGGAACAAAGAATGCCATAACGGCAGCCGACTGGACAGGACTCATACTTGTTTCCTTTATCCTTCCCGCCGTACTCTGCCCTCTTATAAATATGGGAATAAAAAAACTGGGATGGGTCAAGGACGGGGATCTGAAGCTGAGCCAGTCCTGATGAGCTCAAGCTTCTGCGCCCTTTTAAGGCGCTTTATCTGCCATTCCCGCCTCATTGCTTCTTCCTTTGTATCAAAGGTCTCTATGTGAACAACCTTGACCGGACGCCTTGACTTCGTATACTTGGCGCCTTTTCCCGCGTTATGGGCCGCAGTCCTTTTTTCTATATCGTTCGTCCAGCCACAGTAAAGGCTTCCGTCCGAACATTCAAGGATATATGTGTAGTTCATTTTATCTGTTTTATGTATTTACCCTCAGACTGAATGAAGCCCATTTTTTTCATATAGGCATCATGCCCCTCCGATCTGCCGGAAAAAGTGAGGGTTTTAATATCATATTCAGCCAGATGGGAATACAGGAAAGTTCCCACGGAGCAGTCCCTGTACGCAGGGAGAGCATAATCTATTATCATGTCCAC
>JAFUWM010000338.1 GCA_017483425.1 Lachnospiraceae bacterium
AACCCGCAATTTACTATATATGTTTTTTTTGTTATAATTCTTGTGTCCAAACACAAAATGTTTTATTGAGGAACTGCTTTATTATGGAAATGGGAATGACTAATGAGCAATATAAAGGCATGTTGCTGGATCAGTTAGAGGTTTGGCAGGAGGTTAAGCAGTTAGCTGCCAAGGCAAATGATAAAGCGGTGGAGGACAAGGCAGATCAGCAAATTGCTAAAATTAATGAAAAGATGAAATTTTAGTTCTGCAAAAGGAATCCGGCAATTAGCATATATTGGATTCTTTTACTGTTTTTAAAACAGGAGAAGTAAGAATGAACAGCAAAAAATCAGACAGCTTGCTTTTTAAGTTTGGGATTATCTTTGCGGTATTTACTGTTGTCACGCTCATAATGAGCGGGATAACGACTTATATTAATCAGGTAAATATATATAAGGCGCAGAAAGAAGAGAATACTCTGGCTGTAGGCGCTTATCTTGAGGAAGTGCTGCAGGCTGACGGGGATGATTTTGCCATTTACCAGGATTACTTTTTGAAGCACTATGAAGAGATAGATGTGCCCATGGATCTGTCGGACTGCGAGGAGGCGAGGGCGGAATATGAAGAGCTCTTTGCAAAGGAGTATCCCGGAGAGGTTCTTGGCAGTACCATAGAGTTTGATGAGTTGTCACCGGAGGTTCAAAAAGCCTACGCGACCTATAAACATGAGTACTATCTGCTGGCCTTTGAGCATGCGAGCGCGACTTTCGGACTCATATATTCGGAATATCTTGTTCCTGCCGAGGGTGATCATATGATGACTTATATGATCGATGCCCTGCGTGAACCAAAGGATGAAAAATCAGAATATATAAATCTTGGAGTTACAGTAGAGCAGGTTTTACCCAATCATGCAAAGATGTGGGAGGCATGGGATACGGGAGAGCCCGCGAAGGGCTATGATGTATACGATAACGAATACGGAAAAACCTATGCATACTACAGACCCTGCTATATAAACGGCGTGAAGTACGGAGTGATCGGTACCGAGGTTGAGATCGCAAACGTAAACCACGACATACTTGTAAATACCTTAAGACAGATCCTTTCCATAGCGCTGGTGCTCATAGTCTGCGTGCTTTTGGTACTGCTCTTTATCAATCAGGTATATATAACCCGTATCAAGAGCTTTTCGGAGAGCGTAAGGCAGTATTCAAACGAAAAGGATTACAGTGTAGCTGGGGATATCGAAAAGGTTGCTTCCGGCAGGGACGAGCTTTCGGCACTCGGAAACCAGACCGCCGCCATGATACTGGAGCTTGATAATTACATGAAGAGCCTTGTCGCTACTACAAAGGAGCTTTCTGATACGAAGCATCAGGTGGATGTGGTGCAGGAGCTTGCGAATAAGGACTCGCTCACGGGAATAAGGAATAAGACCGCATACGACAAGGAGATCAGAAGGCTTGAGTGGAATCTGGAGGACGGAAAGACCGAATTTGGAATAGCCATGGTGGATCTTAATTTCCTGAAGCGCATAAATGATACCTACGGACATGAGCAGGGCAACGAGGCGATAAAAAAATGCTGCCGCTTGATCTGCGAGGTGTTTGCGCATTCACCGGTTTTCCGTATAGGCGGCGACGAATTTGCCATAATACTGGAGCACCATGATTATGAGCATATAGAAGAGCTTGTGGAGAAGTTCAATGATGAGCTCTATAAGATAGGAAACGATGAATCGCTTGAGGTCTGGGAGCGGATCTCTGCAGCCATCGGCTATGCCCTGTATGACAAGGTAAAGGACGACAGCGTTTCCAATGTGTTTAAGCGCGCGGACAAGGCAATGTACGCAAGAAAAACTGAGATGAAGGCGGTGAGGGTTTAGGCTCTCGTAACTATGGAAAATAAAAAATTTGTCAGCTTAATTACTAAATTCGCAACTGTTTTTACAATTTTCACCGTTTTTTTACTTATCATAAACGGACTTACAATTTATTATAATCAGGTAAAGATCGATACCGAAACAAGACTTACCCATATGCAGCAGATCAATACCTACTTTGATTCTCTCATAACTCAGGATGGCGAGACCTTCAAAGCCTATCAGGAGCTTATGCTCAAATATAAGGATGAGCTTAAGATCCCCATAGATGTCGAGGGCTTCGGGGAGGCGGAGACGGATTTCTACGCGTCTTTTTATGATGAGTATCCGGGAATGGAAGTAGGAGAGGATATTTCCTATTACGATATGTCCGAAGAGCTTCAGAAAAAATTTGTCATATACCAGCATGAATACTGGCTTTATATGTTTGAGCAGGCAAGACCGGATATGAATCTTATATATACTTATTACGTTGTACCCGGAAAAGATGAAGATGAAGACTGGTTCATATACTGGCTCATAGACGGTGTCAGGGAGCCCAGTAAGGCAGTAGGCGAGGAATATATGAATCTGTGTGACGGAGATACGATCCCGCCGGAAACCGGCCATGATGAAATGTGGTACGCTCTGAACACGGGTCTTCCGTCCCGGGGATATGACAAATATGATAATGAATATGGAAAGACGTATGCGTGTTACAGACCCATCGTCATGGACGGGGAAGTCCTTGGCGCAGTCGTTGTGGAGGTCGAGATCGCGTCGGTTAATGAGGACATATTGAAGAGTACCGCAAGGCAGGTATTCTATATGGCGGTAGTGCTTATAATCGCTGTCACCCTGATGCTTGTCTATATTAACCGAAGATATGTAAAGAGGATAAAATTCCTTTCCGGCAAGGTAAAACAATATGCGGACTCAAAGGGTGTCGAGGTTTCAGAGGAAATAGAAAATGCAATCACGGTAAATGATGAATTATCCCAGCTTGCAGGTCAGACTGCGGCCATGATGACGGAGATCGATGAGCATATCAGAAATATCTTCATCACCATGAATGAGCTGGACAGAACCAAAAAGCAGGCGAAAGAGCTTGATGTCTTGGCAAAAGTGGATTCTCTCACCGGTATTAAGAATAAAACCGCCTATGACGAGATCATTGAAGATTTGGAATGGTCCCTGTCGGAAGGAGAAACAAACTTTGGCATAGCCGTAGCTGATCTTAACTATTTAAAAAAGATAAACGATACCTATGGTCATGAAAAGGGAGACATAGCAATAAAGAAGATATGCAGGATAATCTGCAACGCGTTTAAGCATTCTCCAGTTTTCAGGATAGGTGGTGACGAATTCGTGATAGTGTTTACAGGATATGATTATGATCATACGGAAAATATTGTTGAGAAGTTCAAATCGATTCTTGATGAGATAGCCTCTGACAGTTCACTTGAGCCTTGGGAAAAAGTCTCTGCGGCGATAGG
>JAFUWM010000339.1 GCA_017483425.1 Lachnospiraceae bacterium
ACCGCTGTACGATAGTGGTCGATACCGCCGAGAAGCCAGAGGAGATAGACGTAAACAGGGCACTCGAAGCAAAGAAAAGAGCCGAAGAGAAGCTTCAGCATAAGCTGTCTGAAAGGGAATACAGACTGATGCAGGCATCTCTTGCGAGAGCGCTGACAAGACTGAAGCTCGTTGAGCACAACTGACACCCCGTGGAGCAGGCTCATGGAAGGCTATGTAAAGCTAAGGGATATACCACAGCATTTCGGGCTCAAAAAAGGAGATTCCGTCTGGATAGCGTCAGATGTGAAGCAGCTCCTGTATACCTGTATTGAGCACGGGGACGATACGGACTTTAATGTACTCATTGATTCGGTGCAGGATATCATAGGCTCCGAAGGGACCATACTCATACCAACCTTTAACTGGGACTTCTGCAAAGGAAAAACCTTTGATATCAGGAAATCCCCGTCACAAACAGGCTCCATAGGAAAAGTAGCATTAAAAAGAGATGATTTCAAACGGACGCAGCACCCGATCTATTCCTTTGCGGTCTGGGGTGAGGGTACGGACGAGCTCACTGCCATGGACAACCGGTCATCCTTTGGTTCGCCCAGTCCTTTCTCCTGGTGCAGGGAGCACGATACCCAGAATGTCTTTATAGATGTGGAGTGCCAGCACAGCTATACTTTTGTACACTATGTCGAGGAGATGATAGGAGTCCCCTATCGCTACCTGAAAAATTTCACGGCGGATTACATAGATATAAACGGTAATAAAAGCACACGCACATACTGTATGCATGTGCGTGACCTTAGTGCTGACATATTCGTTACTATTTATCCTTATGAAGAGGATTTTATAAAAGCCGGAGCGTCAAGGCGCTACGAAGTGAACGGTATACCCATGAAGACCGTATCCATAGGAAAAACCTACGATATCATAGCCGACGATGTCCGTTACCATCACAGCAGCAAGCTCTGTACATATTCCATAATTCAATTTGGTGAATAACAGGTCAATTGATCTTTGCCGTAAGTCTTCCGTCGCCAACGCTTAAGTCGCAGTCGATATTTATCACATCGCCTTCACCTGCTCCGTCTGAGAGTATCGCCCTTGCGGCGAGAGTCTCTACATTCTTTTGCATATAGCGCTTCAGCGGACGCGCGCCGTATACAGGATCATAACCACCGTCTACTATAAACTTCTTGGCTTCATCCGTCAGACTTATGGAAAGCTGCTTGTCTGCCAGTCTCTTATTCGTGTCTGCTATAAGCAGGTCAACTATGCCTCTTATATTCGCTTTTGTGAGAGGTCTGAATTCTATTATCTCATCGAGCCTGTTCAAAAATTCGGGTCTGAAATGGGCACGAAGCTCGGCATCTACAGCGTCATGAGCCTCCCTTGTGATAAGCCCGGTGTCGTCTATCCCGTCGAGCAGATACTGTGAACCGATGTTTGAAGTCATGATGAGTATCGTGTTCTTGAAATCAACGGTCCGTCCCTGCGAATCAGTGATCCTGCCGTCATCCAGCACCTGCAGCAGTACGTTAAATACATCCGGATGCGCTTTCTCGACTTCATCAAAAAGGACTACCGAATATGGATGGCGGCGCACCGCCTCGGTGAGCTGACCTCCTTCATCATACCCTACGTATCCGGGAGGAGCGCCAATGAGCCTTGATACGGAGAATTTCTCCATATACTCCGACATATCTATACGTACTATATTTTTCTCATCATCAAACCGCGCCTCGGCAAGAGCCTTCGCAAGCTCGGTCTTTCCTACACCGGTAGGTCCTAAGAATAAGAAGCTTCCTATGGGTTTTGACGGATCCTTTATTCCTGCCCTTGATCGGACGATTGCATCCACGACCTTCTCTACGGCTTCATTCTGCCCGATGACCCTCTTGTGCAGGGTGTCGCCT
>JAFUWM010000340.1 GCA_017483425.1 Lachnospiraceae bacterium
ATTGAAACGTCAAAATATGTATATAATATTATAATCATAACCATATCTATCAATATCAATGTGACTTTCTATATAGAAGCTAAAACTGGATTCCGTTTTCAGTATGTCATTTTATTTTTGATATGAAATGTGGACTGTCAGAACTTCGACACGATCATTTTGCAGATTTCTTTATCATCACATTTTTACGTTGACTCTATAATGTGATAGAATTACTTCGATGATGTTCTACCAAAAAAACTTAAGGGGGAATCAAAATGGCAAAAACTCTATCAGATATCAAGGCTCTTATTAAGGAGCAGGATATCCAATTCATTGACTTCAAACTCACTGATATAACCGGACGCTGGAGGCACTTAAGCATTCCGGCGGAAAGACTGTCCGAGAGTACCATGGAGCATGGTATCGGCTTTGACGGATCAAATTACGGCTACGCTCCGGTCGAAAACAGCGACATGGTCTTCGTCCCTGTTCTCGATTCGGCGGTCGTAGATACCTATACCGAAGTGCCTACTCTCTCGATGATAGGCGACGTCCGTGTCATAGACCTGCCGGAAAACAGACCCTTCGACCAGTATCCGCGCAATGTCGCCATACGCGCCCTGGATTACATGAAGGAGCTTGGCGTTGCGGATGAGATGCGTATAGGCCCGGAATATGAGTTTTATATATTCGATCAGGCAGGCTATGAGATAAACGGCGGAACCATTTCGTCAGAGATCAGAACCCGTCAGGCTCCATGGGTTAAGGAATACGACGAGAATAATAACGGATTCCAGATCCCACACGGCAAGGGTTATCATGCTTCTCTGCCGCAGGATATCCATAATTCCTTAAGGAGCCGGATGTGCCTTGCGATGAACGAATGGGGTATCAACGTCAAATATCATCATCACGAGGTCGGAGGCTGCGGACAGATGGAGATTGAAGTCGAGCTCGGAGATATGCTAAAGCTTGCTGATGATACAATGTCCGCAAAATATGTGATCAAAAACGAAGCTGTACAGAATGACTGCACCGCTACATTTATGCCAAAGCCGCTCGCCGGAGAGGCAGGAAGCGGTATGCATGTACATATGCATCTGTTTAAGGATGGAAAGCCTGTATTCTATGATGAAAAGAATTATGCGCAGCTCAGTGATCTGGCACATTGGTTTATGGGCGGTCTTTTGACCCATGCCGGTGCTCTCTGCGCCATAACCAATCCGTCAACAAACTCATACAAGCGTCTCGTGCCGGGCTTTGAAGCTCCAGTTACCATAGGCTATGCCATGGCAAACCGCAGCGCTGTCATAAGGATACCCGCCTATGCCAAGACTCCCGAGACCAAGCGCTTTGAGCTTCGCAATCCGGACGCGACCTGTAATCCATACTACGCATACTCGGCGATCCTGATGGCAGGTCTCGACGGCATACAGAAAAAGATCGACCCGCACGCAAAGGGATGGGGACCTTATGATTTCAACCTTTATGATCTCTCAGATGAGGAAAAGGCAAAGATCTCAGGGCTTCCAAAAACACTCGGGGAGGCGATAGACGCTCTTGAAGCGGATCACGACTTCCTGACCGCAGGAGGAGTTTTCCCTGAGAGACTTCTGAAGCAGCTCATAGCGATCGAACGGAAGGATCTGGAGCAGATCTCGCAGATCCCTCACCCGGCCGAATTTGCCATGTATTACGATTTATAAATCCAGTCCGAAAGATTTTTCAGCGAGCAGGGTGATTTCATCGCCCTGCTCGATTATATAGCATACGAAAAAAGCTGAAAGGGTATTAAGAAATTATCAACACCTGCCGATATAAAGTGTAACAAAAAGTCCAAGCAGTTCGGAGCAAGCGGATCCTGCAGACTCTGCTGTCAGGCTGGGCAGGCCGGTCGGGTGGCACGACAAGGAGCGTAACTTTGACAAAGGACTAATACGATCAGGAGGATTACCAGATATGAAAGCGGTAAATCTGAAATAAAGG
>JAFUWM010000341.1 GCA_017483425.1 Lachnospiraceae bacterium
AGCATATCCTTGTCGTAGACGACGATCCGGTAATGCTCCGAACTATAAAGGGCTGGCTTGAGGGCACTTATCAGGTCACGATGGTAAATTCCGGTATGAATGCTATTACCTATCTGGCAAAGAACAAACCCGACCTGATATTGCTTGACTATGAGATGCCGGTCATCACGGGAGCCAAGGTCTTGGAAATGATACGCTCGGAGGTTGCCACGGCATCCCTGCCCGTAATCTTCCTCACATCAAAAGGCGACAAGGAATCTGTCATGGAGGTTCTTAAATTAAAGCCCGAGGGCTACCTGTTAAAAACCATGACTCCGGGAGAAATATTGAAGGCGCTGGAAGATTTCTTTGTTAAACAGAAAAGTCGTACGTAGGTTGATTTTATGATATACTTTTCGTAGATATTTAAGTAAAAAAGGGGGTGCTATATATGACACAGCAGGAACAGGCGGCTATGTATATTGATGCATATGCGAATATCCAAAGGATTGAGAAAGCCCAAGATAAAGATCGGGAAATAGAGAATCAAAAAAAATTACTTAAGGCTAAGTTAGAAGCATTAGGAATAGTAACAGAAAATCTGACAATAGAATAGTAATTAACAGGAGGTACGGGGTACATGGGAGCAAAAGAAGCTATTGAAGCGGGAAAGACCACGATAGGGATCGAGTTCGGATCGACGAATATCAAGGCGGTTTTGATCGGCGAGGATTTCACGGTGCTGGCATCGGGGAAGCACGGCTGGGAAAACAGATTGGAAAACGGCATCTGGACATACAGTCTGGATGATATCTGGAGCGGCGTGCAGGATTGCTATGCAGGACTTAGGAAAGACGTGCAGGATAAATACGGCGTGAATCTTACGACTACCGGAGCCATAGGAATATCCGCGATGATGCACGGATATATGGTCTTTAACGACAAGGACGAGCTCATGGTTCCTTTCCGCACATGGAGAAATACGATAACAGGCGAAGCGGCTGACAAGCTGACGGAGCTTCTTGATTTCAATATACCGCAGAGATGGTCGATAGCTCATCTGTATCAGTCCATATTAAACAAAGAGGAGCATGTAAAGGATATAAAGACCCTGCTAACTCTTGCTGAGTATATCCACTGGCAGCTTACCGGAGAGAAGGTCGCGGGCGTAGGAGAAGCGTCCGGTATGTTCCCGATAGATTCTTCTATAAATGACTACGATCAGGCGCGCCTTGATAAATTTGATGACAAGATCTCAGAGTATGGCTTCTCATGGAAAATAAGGGACATACTGCCAAAGGTTCTGGTTGCAGGCGATAAGGCCGGGACACTTACCGAAGAAGGCGCAAAGAAGCTTGATACAACAGGAAACCTGAAAGCAGGCATACCGCTCTGTCCTCCGGAGGGCGACGCGGGAACCGGCATGACAGCGACAAATTCAGTGGCGGTTCGCACCGGAAACGTGTCCGCGGGTACAAGCTGCTTTGCTATGATAGTCCTCGAGAAACCGCTTTCAAAGGTCTATAAAGAGCTCGACATGGTAACGACACCCTCGGGCAAGCCCGTCGCCATGGCTCACGTGAATAACTGCACATCAGATCTTAATTACTGGGTCAATATATTCAAGGAAGTTCTTGACCTCGCAGGGGCAAAGCAGCCTGACGATCTGTATACGGCTTTATTCAATAAGGCTCTTACAGAGGATCCGGACTGTGCAGGAGTGCTGTCATATAAC
>JAFUWM010000342.1 GCA_017483425.1 Lachnospiraceae bacterium
CAGGGTTTCTCCTTAAACTTATCCCCTGACCTGTCAATAAGCCTTTTATTAGGAGCAGTCTTCTTTAACAGATCTTCTATCTTTTTGACAGGGATAGGAGCTTCCATAGCCCTGATCTTAGCCTGTTTCTCTATAGCCTCCGCTATCTCTTCCTTGGAAAATCCCTTACCTAATCCCCTGATACTGCCCCTTATGAAATGACTCTGTCCCGGAGCTTTGAAGCTGATATACTTTGGGATCTTTAAGCTATCATCCCTGTTAGAGTCGTTGTTTATTCCAGCAAAACCAGCGGAGGCAGACAATACATCCGCTTGCAATACCTCACCCTTGACCTCATACCCCAGATCCTTCATGAGCATGATAAAGTCATCATAGGTGTTGGCATACTTGATACACTGTCTGATATCATTCTTAAGCCTTGCCTTCCATGATCTTCCCTCGTCCTGACTCATCCATTCCTCGTAGGAAAGCCCGCGCTTCCCCGACTTTTCCTCTATTACGGACAGACCATATTCGTGACAGAGCATATCAGACAGCTTTCTTATTTCATGATAAGTCTTCTTATTATCGTAATATTTCCTGTGAGTAAAGTTATCAACCGCACAGAAGATGATATGGTTATGGACGGAATGCTTATCAGTATGTGTCGCGATCACATATGAATAATTCCCCTTTAACAGTCTTTCGGCAAGTTTTTCTCCGATCTCATGGGCAGTCCCGGCATCCACCTCACCCGGAGCAAAGGACTGAATGAGATGGAAAGCAAGCTTATTTCCCTGACCCGTACCCTGCGAAAGAGCCATAAGGAATTCCGGCTCAGCAGTATGGTAGTTACAGGCAAAGGAATCAACCAGCAAAGCTCCCTCTGTCTTATCAGGATTGCAGATATAATCTACTGCTTTTTGAATACTTGACCTGATAGCGTGGATCTTAGTGATCGCCATATCTCATTCATTTCCTTCCTGATATCCTCAACATCATCTTTATAGACACTTCCGGTAGCATTAACCCTCCGTGCGATCTGATTTATATTATTTCCTATGGCATTCAGCTCCTTAGTCACCTCATGAAGCCTGTCATAATCCACATAGTAATTGAATCCGAATACTATTAGTTCTCTGATTATATGAGCCTTGCTCTCCTTATTTTCCCTGCATCTTTCTTCAAGCAGTTCCATCTCTCTGTCATTCAACATTACCTTAAGTTCTCTCTTACGTTCCCTTTCAGCCATAACAAAAACCTCTTTCATATGGGGTTCGGGGCTTAGCCCCGATTTTGAATGTGTGGGAACACATTCAGTGCTTGCTATGCAACCACTCCACCTTACGGCGGAGTCTCACAGTTTTCCCTTCAGGATAGCCCCCGGATCTCGGGGCAAAAGAAAACTGCCATAAATATGAGACGGATACGTCTCCGGGTTTATAGCAGTTCAGGTACCTTCAGATGGATATAGTATAACACATCATCTTCATAATCAATTGGGCGCATATGCCCAAAAGAGCGGGATCGTTTCGTTTATATTAATTATGAGGTAGTGGGCGTGATTATGAGTGAAAGATCGGATATCACAACAACTGAAGAAGATGAGGTCAGTTTCGGGAGCTATATCAAGCAGGTGGTATATGAAAACGGATATACCATAAAGGAATTTGTTGCTCAGATTGAGCTTTCGGAGAAGGGACGGAAGTACGGAATAAAGGAAAACAGGGTGTATAAGATTCTGGAGGATCGAAGAATACCAAACCTGATAGAGGTCTGTATTCTCATTGAAGTCTCACAGGCAGATCCGGTGGAGGCATATAAGAGGGCTCAAAGTTTCTACTCAAAAGCCATAAGCAAGGGAATATTTCTTAAGGAAGATACAGGAGACGAATAACATCATATAGGATTTGAACATTTAACGACCGGAGGCTATATGCCGTCCGGTTTGTTTTTTTATAAAAATAACGCAAATGCGTCAAAAGTTGACGCCACTGCGTCACGATTTTACGGTAGACTTTTTATGTCGTAAGAGTGATCTGCAGACGGGAAGTCCGCCCTTCAAGGCCAAAATTCCACGGCTGTGGAGAAAGTTATCGCCACGGTGGAATAGTTTTGCGTTAAAATCAAAAACGAAGAAGGGAGACGTGGCAATCAGAAAGATAAACAGGAACTACTGGGGTGCAAATAAGGTAGCGAGGAGAGTGTTCGAGCTCCTTGCAGAAAGAAATCTTTCAGATGCACAGTTCTGTCGGGAGACAGGCTTTAACTACTCCACACTGAACGAATGGCGGAATGACAGAAAGAATCCGGGAATTGATCTGATCGAAGTGTTTTGTAAAGCATTGGGGATCTCTCTGGGTAAATTCTTTTCGGAAGGGGTTTACGCTGAGGAGGACAGAAGTCATCCTTCCTGTGCCGCAGAGGATACAAGCCGGGAATATGTGAAAGTATGCTATGCCATATACGACCTCAGGATAGAGGCAGGCATACTTCCCCAGATGAAGAGATATCTGGAAAGCAATATCTGACTTTTGATCCACATAGGGCGTATGCAATCAGCGTTGTAGCAGACGTAGGTATCTCATACGCTCTTATGGTTCAAATGCCGACGCACATTCACAACTTAATATGGAATACACTGCATAACAACCGGAGTGCGGAGCCACACAGCAGGTACGCCATGAAGGTCTTCTTATGATATATATGAAAGGATCTGAGCGAGAGTCATAAACCGTACAGTTTTATGCCAGCAATGTCATTTGTGAAATATACTGCTGAAAATAAGAGTGGTGCTCTTACGGCGATGAAGCGCTCCTTAGTTAAAGTTACTTCTCCCAAAGCGAGTCCGAAGAGGATGGTGAAAAACCAATGTGATACCCAACCCGTATCAGTGCAGATGTTTTTGTTAACAGATAGAGCCGCATGTTATATGCCGTTCTATGTGTTAACAAATATGGAAGGAGGATCTTATGAAGATAGATTTTAAGCATGGAGATGAAATGGCCGAAGTTCACTATTGCGGTACTGTTCATTTTATCCCGGTAAGATACATTCTGTCAGCAATGCTTTTGGCAGAAGAGGGGGAAAAGGAATTTGTTAAATGCAAAACCGGAGCCAGGATGTTTGATGTGAGCGAGAAGACATTCAGACGCTTGGCCGATGAGGCTGGCGCGACCCATAAGTATGAAAAAGAAGGGAATAACGGAACAGTATTCGTAGATCCTGTGCAGGTAAGCAAATATATAAGATCTATGCCTCCGGCATAAATAATAAGAGTGATATAGTCTGCAAAAACTCTTGCTTAATCATGATGATGAAATTATAATTGTTTTATAGTTTCAGCGGATACTTAAGGTGTTTGGTATCGTGATTTGGCGGGATGTCTTGCAGACTCTTTCTTTCGGAACGGAGAGGAGAGGATATGTCAAAGACAAGACGTGACCCCAAGGGAAGAGCCCTCAAAAAGGGCGAAACGTACAGCGCAGGGAAAAAATCATACTGTTTTACATTTACCGACCCTATAGGTCAAAGGAGATTCATTTATTCAAAGGATCTTATAAAGCTCAGGGAGCGGGAAATGGATCTGCAGCGTGACAGTCTGGATGGACTGGAAACATATGCTCACGGAAACAGCAATCTGAACTTTCTTTTTGAAAGGTATATGAAAACAAAGCATGCGCTGCGGAGTTCTACACGGACAAATTATATCGGTACATATAACAGGTATGTAAAGAACAGTATCGGTAAAAAGAAGATATCAGACATACGGTATTCGGATATGCTTTACTTCTATCAGACGTTTATTGATAGAGGGTATAAGGTAGCAACGGTAGATAACATACAGACAATATTGGGACCGGCTTTCCAGATGGCTGTCCGGGATAATATCCTGAGAATCAATCCCACAACGGGAGTTGTAGGAGAGATAAAAAGAAATCTGGCAGGCAGACCTGAACCGAGGCATGCATTAACACCGGAGGAGGAGAAGGCTTTTTTAAGCTTCCTTGATCGACCGGAGTACTATAGGTGCAGGGCACTGTTCATCTTTATGTTTGGTACCGGCTGCCGGGTAGGTGAGGCTATAGGTATCAGATGGGATGATATAAAGCTTGATGAAGGCGTGATAGATATCAACCATGACCTCACGTATTATCCGAGAGAGCAGCATAGCTTTAAGTGCGAATATGAAATCGGAGATCCCAAAACCGTAGCGGGATTCAGAACCATACCGCTTCTTACTTCTGTAAAAGAGACTCTCCTGGAAGAAAAGGAAAACCAGAGAAAGTATGGGTATCGAAACCTGATGGAATTGGACGGATACAAGAATTTTGTGTTCTGCAATAGGTTCGGTAGCTTTATGAATGCCGGCTCAATCAATGACCAGATAGGGCGTATAGTTGACAGGTATAACGCCGGAGAAGAAGTAAAAGCAGCAAAGGAGCATAGAGAACCTTTGGTCATACCGAAGTTCTCATGCCATATCACAAGGCATACTTTTTGCAGCAGGCTTTGTGAGAACGGAACAAACATTAAGCTGATCCAGCAGATAATGGGGCATTCGGATATAAGAACAACCATGAACATATATGCCGAGGTTTCAAAGCAGACAGCTAATGCGGTGTTTCAGGATTTAAATGAAGAAAACATTTTGTAGAGTCAGATTTTCTTCATATAGTCCTGCATAACTACTAAGTCCTACAAATAGTCCTACATTTATTCGGACTAAATTGCCATACATTACCATACTTTGCGTAGGACTGTAAGAAGGACAGGGATCAATTTACCGAACGTTACCAAACTTTGCGGTACATCCCGGAAATTTCCCGACG
>JAFUWM010000343.1 GCA_017483425.1 Lachnospiraceae bacterium
ATCAGCGTCGGAGGATACTTCAGAAGCATCATCCGGATCAGGGGAAACAAACGGAACAGCTTCAACCGGCAGCGGACAGAGCGATGCGCTGGAGGCTCTCGGAGCAAATGATCTGGGCAAATACAGCAATGATAATTATAAATACAGCATCTACTATCCTACGGGCTACAAGGTCATGGCAGCCGGAGACGAAACCATGGAGATAGCGAACTCCGAGGGAACGCTTCATGTAGCCGTGAGATATATGGATCGTTATATTGACGATACCATCCTCTATAATGCGCAGGATTATGCGGATCTTGTCAATGTAAGGAGGGATAATCTTCTTCCTGTAGAGGGAGCGGGCAGCACTCCTGAAACGGATGACGCAGGGAGAGTAAAGATAGCCGGGCAGAAAAACGTGCCCCACTTTGAGTATCACTATACGGATAATAACGACAATAAATGGGGAGGAAATATGTATATATTTGACTCCCTGGGACAGTATGGCTGCTAGGTGGTTTATACGCTGGCAGAAGGACGGGCGGATGATTATGATGAGCTTCAGGATTACGCTGAAGCCATAGCGGACTCCTTCAGGGTGGATGCAGCGTATGAGCCGGAGGAGGTAAAGATCTTTGAGATTGATGATATGGGAGTCAAGACCTCGATAAAGGGCGGCGTGGAATATTATACCGAGGATGATGATTTCATCCATCTGAAGTACACATCCGAAGATGCGGGCAAGGACAGGTGGATGTTCCTGCTTCCGGGGGAGGCATACGGAACCGAGTACAGCAATATGTTCCTCGGTGCGTGCGGAAGCTTTTCCGACTATGATGTGAGTATTACTTCGGATATGATACCGCTTGATTTCGGTCACTACAGCGGATACTGGGTTAAGGCGGATATGGCGTCAAAATCCGATGGGGATGTTTACAAAGGGCTGATCTACGCGTTTTCGACTAATTTCGGATCAGATGCCAAGTATCAGAGCTTTATGGTAGTAGGATCGGAAGAGGATAAGGATGCAGTCATGGAAGTGGTCGGGGGCTTCAGATTCGACGGGGCAACGGCATATGACAACACTAAGGTTAATTCTTCGGAGACGATCCCCATAGAGTCAGGCGGCACATCAGGAGACGAGGATGTGGATGATTTTATCGAAAATTATGATGTGAGCACGTCAGATTATATTTTTCCGGGTACCGACAGTAAGGAGGTAACGCAAAGTGACGTGAATAAGTTCCTTGACTCATATCTTGACGCGAACAATGCGAAGAGGCTGTCTGATTCTGAAAAGAAGACACTCTGCGCGAGAGCTCTTTGCTATGCGAGAAACGAGATCTACGCATGGCATGGGTATATATTCCAGTCAGGGGAGCTAAGGGATCTTTTTGAGAGCATGAGCTGGTACAATGGCAATGTGCCCGGAGACCAGTTTAACAGCAACGTGTTTAATCAGGCGGAAAAGCACAACATAGAATTCCTTAAGTCAAAGATGGAGGATTACGGCGGATATCAGCCGGCGAAGTAAAGGAGTATTTATGGATGTAGTATATTATACTAATCAGGGCGGCCGAGAGATAAACGAAGATTCCTTATTTCTGACGGAGGGGGTATATGTCGTGTGCGACGGACTCGGCGGACACGCGAGCGGAGAGGTCGCTTCAAACTGCGCGGTAAAGGTGATGTCCGAGCTGTG
>JAFUWM010000344.1 GCA_017483425.1 Lachnospiraceae bacterium
AACAGGTCTGCCCCTGCGTCCGTTATCAATGAGTGCGTCAACTGCTTCCTGAAGCATTCTCTTTTCGTTTCTGACGATGATGTCAGGCGTACCGAGCTCAAGGAGCTTTTGAAGTCTGTTATTTCTGTTTATTATCCTTCTGTAAAGATCATTAAGGTCGGAGGTGGCAAACCTGCCGCCGTCAAGCTGTACCATAGGTCTCAGATCAGGAGGAATTACAGGCATACAATCAAGCACCATCCATGCAGGCTCGTTGCCGGACTCCCTGAAAGCTTCCACAACCTCAAGTCTCTTAACTATACGTGCCCTCTTCTGTCCCGTAGCACTTTCCAGCTCAGACCTGAGCTCTTCGGATTCCCTGTCAAGATCAATACTCTGCAGAAGCTCCTTTATCGCCTCTGCTCCCATACCTACACGGAATTTATATCCATACTGCTCACGGGCATTCTGATACTCCTGCTCAGTGAGGATCTGCTTGTACTCAAGATCCGTCTCTCCGGGATCAAGTACTATATATGCCGCAAAATAAAGCACCCTTTCAAGTATCCTTGGCGAAAGATCCAGAATAAGACCCATACGGCTCGGGATTCCCTTGAAGTACCAGATATGTGACACGGGAGCCGCAAGCTCGATATGCCCCATCCTTTCACGGCGGACAGAAGCTTTCGTGACCTCAACACCGCACTTGTCGCATATAACGCCCTTATATCTTATCTTTTTGTATTTTCCGCAGTGACATTCCCAATCCTTGGTCGGTCCGAAAATCCTTTCACAGAAAAGACCGTCCGGCTCAGGCTTAAGGGTTCGATAATTTATGGTTTCGGGCTTTTTGACCTCACCGTGTGACCACTCCCTGATCTTCTCGGGGCTGGCCAGACCTATTCTTATCGCATCAAAAGTCAGCGGTTCGTATTTATCTGTCTGTCTGTTTATCATATCAGGCATCTATAGCTCCTCTCAATAAAAGTCCTTGATCCAACAAATTTACTCTGCAGTCGAAGTCTCCGCGGTCTCTTCGTCCACGTATGAATCTTCGTCCACATAGGATTCCTCATCCACGTATGTTTCTTCGTCATCCACGGTTTCCAAAGTACCCGTTTCTCCGTCAAACTCCTGTGTAGTGAATCCGTTTGCCTTAAACTCGTCTTCCCTTGATCCGCCATAGAATCTGTCGTCGTCAAGGATATGCCTCATATCGGTATCGCCGTATTCGGCGGTTTCGGCTATCTCTACCTCAGTGCCGTCATCTTTAAGGACACGCACATCAAGTCCCAGCGACTGGAGCTCTTTGAGCAGAACCTTGAAAGACTCAGGTATGCCGGGCTCGGGGATATTCTCTCCCTTTATTATAGCCTCATAGGTCTTTACCCTTCCTATCACGTCATCCGACTTGACTGTAAGGATCTCCTGAAGTGTATATGCAGCGCCATACGCTTCGAGAGCCCAGACCTCCATTTCTCCGAATCTCTGTCCGCCAAACTGCGCTTTGCCGCCCAAAGGCTGCTGTGTGACAAGCGAATAAGGACCGGTGGAACGCGCATGTATCTTATCATCAACCATATGATGGAGTTTGAGATAATGCATATGTCCGATCGTTACGGCATTGTCGAAATACTCTCCGGTACGTCCGTCTCTGAGTCTGACCTTGCCGTCTTTGCTTATCTCTACGCCCTTCCATACACTCCTGTGATCCCTGTTTTCAGAAAGGTAATCCATAACCTCGGGAAGAAGAACCTTTTTGTATTTCTTTTCAAAATCTTCCCATTCGCTGTTCACGTAATCATTCGCAAGCTCAAGCGTTTCTTCGATATCAACCTCGTTTGCTCCGTCAAATACGGGCGTTGATATCTTGAATCCGAGCGCCGCAGCCGCAAGAGACAAGTGTATCTCAAGTATCTGTCCGATATTCATACGCGAAGGAACGCCCAGAGGATTAAGCACTATGTCAAGCGGCCTGCCGTTCGGAAGATAAGGCATATCCTCTATAGGAAGAACCCTCGAACACACACCCTTGTTTCCGTGTCTTCCGGCCATCTTGTCACCGACGCCGATCTTTCTCTTCTGTGCTATATAGATCCTGACCGCCTTATTTACTCCCGGCGAAAGCTCGTCTCCCGCCTCTCTGGTAAATACCTTCGCATCGACTACGATACCGTTCTCACCGTGAGGAACCTTAAGGGAGGTATCTCTGACCTCACGCGCTTTCTCACCAAAGATCGCGCGCAGAAGTCTCTCTTCTGCTGTAAGCTCTGTCTCTCCCTTGGGAGTTACCTTTCCGACAAGGATATCTCCCGCCCTTACTTCCGCGCCTATACGTATGATTCCATTCTCGTCAAGGTCTTTCAATGCCTCTTCGCCGACACCGGGTACATCACGTGTGATCTCCTCCGGTCCGAGCTTTGTATCCCTTGACTCGCACTCATGCTCTTCTATATTAATAGAAGTAAATACATCATCTCTTACCAAACGCTCACTTATAAGCACGGCGTCCTCGTAGTTATAGCCTTCCCATGTCATGAATCCGATAAGAGGATTCTTACCGAGAGCCAGCTCTCCGTTTGAAGTGGACGGACCGTCCGCTATCACCTCTCCCGCCTCAATATGCTGACCCTTTACCACTATAGGTCTCTGATTGTAGCAGTTTGACTGGTTGGATCTCATAAACTTCGCAAGCTTATAGTCCGTCTTTGTTCCGTCATCATTGGCGACCTTTATCATATCGCTCTGTGAGAGGAGCACTGTACCGGGCTTATCCGCAAGCAGACATACCCCGGAGTCTACGGCTGCCTTTGTCTCCATGCCCGTTCCTATTATAGGAGCCTCGGTAGTAAGCAGCGGCACCGCCTGTCTCTGCATGTTTGAACCCATGAGAGCACGGGTCGGGTCGTCATTTTGAAGAAAAGGCACGAGCGTCGTCGCAACCGAGAACACCTGTCTCGGAGAAACGTCCATATAGTCAAACATGCTCTTCTCGTACTGCTGCGTTTCATCCTTGAATCTTCCGGAAACCATACGGTTCACGAAATGACCTTCTGCATCAAGCGGCTCTGAAGCCTGGGCTACATGATAGTTGTCCTCTTCGTCAGCCGTCATATATACGACCTCATCCGTAACCTTAGGATTCTCGGGATCGGTATGGTCTACCTTTCTGTAAGGAGACTCCACAAATCCATATTCGTTAATGCGGGCATAGCATGCCAGCGAATTGATAAGTCCTATATTAGGACCTTCGGGTGTCTCTACGGGACACATGCGTCCATAGTGCGAATAATGGATATCCCTGACCTCCATGCCTGCGCGATCCCTTGAAAGTCCTCCGGGACCCAACGCGGACAACCTTCTCTTATGGGTCAGCTCTCCCAGAGGGTTGTTCTGATCCATAAACTGCGACAGCTGTGAGGAACCAAAGAACTCCTTGACCGCCGCGGTAACAGGCTTGATATTTATGAGCTGCTGCGCTGTAACTGTAGAGATATCCTGCGTTGTCATCCTCTCACGCACAACTCTCTCCAGCCTTGAAAGTCCGATCCTGTACTGATTCTGCAAAAGCTCTCCAACGGCACGGATACGGCGGTTTCCAAGATGATCGATGTCATCCTTGTTGCCGATGCCGTACTCAAGGTGCATATTATAATTAATAGAAGCAAATATATCCTCGCGTGTAACATGCTTGGGGATAAGATCGGAAACGCTGTGCCTGATCGCATCTTTCAATGCTTCAGGGGTATCATTCTCCTCCATCAGTTTCTCAAGCGCAGGATAATAAACAAGCTCTGTAACGCCGTAATCCCTTGCGCTCTCTCCCTTGGGGAATTCAATATAATGATTGATATCAACCATCATGGAGGAGAGGACCTTTACGTTTCTCTTATCCGTCTGGATCAAAACGCTCGTAACAGCGCTGTTCTGTATCTCGTCAGCAAGCTCTCTCGTAACCTCGGTGCCGGCTTTTGCCGCAAGCCCGTTCTTTCCGGAAAGCTTAACTACCTCACCTGTTGCCGGATCAAGCACATCCTCCGCAAGAATGTGTCCCGCGATACGGTTTCTGAAAGAAAGCTTCTTATTAAATTTATAACGTCCTACCTTGGCCAGATCATATCTTCTCGAGTCAAAGAACATGACTTCTATGAGGCTTCTTGCGCTCTCCTCTGCCAGAGGCTCTCCCGGACGGATCTTTTTGTAAAGCTCCAGAAGGCCGTCCCTGACATTCTCCCCGGGATCCTTGGTAAAGCTGGCCAGAATCTTGGGCTCCTCACCAAATACATCAAGTATCTCCTGATTCGTACCCATTCCAAGCGCGCGAAGAAGAACCGTAACGGGAACCTTCCTTGTACGATCTACATGTACATAAAACACATCATTGGAATCAGTTTCATACTCAAGCCATGCTCCCCTGTTAGGGATAACCGTGCATGAGTAGAGCTTCTTTCCGAATTTATCGTGGTCTATTCCATAATATATGCCGGGCGAACGGACGAGCTGTGATACGATGACACGCTCCGCGCCGTTTATAACAAAGGTACCTGTATCCGTCATTATCGGCAGATCACCCATGAAAATCTTCTGCTCGGTATTGTCGGCTTCCGGCTTCGAAGCGTTATACAGACGAACCGTAACCTCAAGAGGCGCCGAATACGTGGCATCTCTTGCCTTGCACTCCTCTATGCTGTATTTAACCTTTTCCTTATTGAAATGGTAATCGACAAACTCCATGGAAAGATTTCCGCTATAATCGTTTATAGGCGAAATATCTTCGAACGCCTCCTTGAGACCCTCATTAATAAACCAGCCATACGAGGATTTTTGTACATCTATGAGATTCGGCATTTCCAGGACTTCTTTTTGTCTCTGGTAGCTCATTCTCAGATTCTTTCCACTGTAGACCGGATGTATCCTGTTCTTTTCCATCTAAGCTTTCACCCCATGAAATTTAATATGAACCAACAGTTTCATACACTCTGTAAATCAGCATATTTACTGGCTTTGTCCACGGATTTAAAGACAAAGAAAGCCCGTGCCGCCACAAAAGTGCAATCTACATGGTAACACAAGCTTTCTTTAAAAGTCAATAAAAAGTTTTGGTTTTTTACCTTACTTAAGGGTGATCTTTGCGCCTTCCGCCTCGAGCTTAGCCTTGATGTCGTCAGCTGAAGCCTTATCTGCTGCTTCCTTAAGTACCTTAGGAGCTCCCTCAACGAGATCCTTTGCTTCCTTAAGTCCGAGACCGGTAACCTCACGAACAACCTTGATGACCTTGATCTTGTTAGGACCAACCTCAGTGAGCTCTACATCAAACTCGGTCTTATCCTCTGCTGCTCCCTCGCCGCCTGCTGCTGCGCCGCCTGCCGCAACCACAACACCTGCTGCCGCAGATACTCCGAACTCCTCCTCGCAAGCCTTTACGAGATCATTGAGCTCGAGTACTGTGAGCTCCTTTATAGCATCAATTATTTCTTCTTTTGTAAGCTTTGCCATTTTATCATTCCTCCTCTTTCTTTGTTTCCTCTGCTGCCGGTGCCTCTGCTTCTGCAGGTGCTTCAGCAGGTGTCTCTTCTGTCTGTGCAGGCGCCGTCTCCTCTGCCGGAGCCGCTTCTGCCGCGGGTGCCTCAGATGCTTCTACCGCATCCTTGGCTGTACCGCCTTCGGGTGTCTTCTCAGCGATCTGATTAAGCACACGGGCGATATTTGAAATGGGTGATTTCCAAGATCCGAAGAGTCTTCCGAGAAGCTCCTCTCTTGAAGGGATCTTTGCAAGCTCTTCCACACCTTTGACATCATAATATTCGCCTTCGATCACGGCACCCTTAATCTCGAGCTTGTCCGCAGTCTTCGCAAACTTTACAAGCACACGAGCCGGAGCTGTGACATCATCTTCTGCAAGCGCAAGCGCGGACGGTCCGTCCAACAGCTTATCAAGCTCTGCAAAGTCCGTGCCTTCAAAGGCTCTTTTCATCATGGTGTTTTTGTAGACCTTGTAGGAAACCCCTGCTTCGCGAAGCTGTCTGCGAAGCTGTGTGTCCTGCTCCACGGTAAGTCCTCTGTGATCTACGAGCACCGCCGCATGCGCGCCTTTGATCTTCTCGGAGATCTCATCGACTATGGGAGCTTTGAGTTCCACCTTTGCCATATGGCTTTTCCTCCTTTTTAAATTTTCTACCGAAAACCCCCTGCCAAAAGACAGGGGTTCAGAAATTCTTCATTATAAAATAAATAAGAACTTTCATCCTCGGCGGGCGTCTTGTTTCAAGAGCTTACGGCTTTGGCGCTTTAGCACCGCTGCCACCTGCTGTCTTCGGCAATTAAAAATATTAATATATGTTTCCTTATGCTGTCAAGACTTTTTTTATAGCCTCAAGGAAGTCCGGAAACTCCTCAAATTCCTCCAGATCAGGGTTATCTTTCCTTATCTGCTCCGTGCTCCTGAAAAGGAATCCGGCCTTTGAAGCCCTTATCATTGCCAGATCATTAAAGGAATCTCCCGCGGCTATTGTCTCGAAGCCTATGCTCTGCAGCGCTTTCACTGTGGAGAGCTTTGATTTTTCCGTCCTCATTTTGTAATCCGATATGCTGCCATCCGGAGCAACTATCAGGGTATTACAGAATAAAGTCGGCCAGCCGAGCTTTGCCATCAGAGGCTTCGCAAACTGCTCAAAGGTATCTGATATGACTATCACCTGCGTAAGCTTCCGCAGTTCATCCAGAAATTCCTTTGCACCGGGAAGCGGATCAATCGTCGCTATGACATCCTGTATTTCTTTCAGTCCCAGCCCGTGCTCTTTTAATATCGCCAGTCTGTACTTCATGAGCTTGTCAT
>JAFUWM010000345.1 GCA_017483425.1 Lachnospiraceae bacterium
AGAGGCAAGGCTTCCGATGGATCTTACCGGGGAAGAAATATTCGGATAATATTTAAATGATAAAGAAAAATCCCTCTGCCAACGAGCGCCGTGCTCGAAATATGATATGGAACTTTGCCGGAGACTATGATATAGATCCGGCTTTTATGGCGTACTTTCCTGACGGAACCCCTGACCATTCTTTTGACATGGTGATAGGGCTTGCGTATAAGTGGCTTGACATGGATAAGCTGACGGAGTTTTTTCATGAGTACGGACGTGACCGCAGGGCTGAGGAATTTGACGCGTTCTTATGGCTGGGGATCGAGAACTGCGTATATGAAAAAGAGATCGGGGAACGTCCTGTCCTGAATGACCTGCGACGTGACAGAGGAGAGCAGTTTTTTAAGATACAGCAGACGCTCTCCAGACAGCAGATGATGTACCAGAGTATGCCCGTATATACACAGCAGGAGGCACGTTGGAGCGCGACGTGCGGCCGCAGGATGCCCGTTATGACGAATCGTGAGAAGCGTATGGCGGAGAGGCTTATGTTCGCGGGAAGCCTTGATACTGAGGGCATCCTAAACGAGATGAGAGGCTTTCTGGATGAATTCTATAAGTACCATACAGACAGCGCGGGTAAACTGGGAAACATGAAGAATCTGCCGGGCATCCTCATGAAGCGCGAGCATAAAAGAAAGGATACGTTTTTGATACGGACCGGCACCGGTGAAGGGAATCATCCGAGGGCAGTCTCCCAGCGGCACGAAAGACTTGGCAGATTCGCGGAGACAGGAAGCGAAGATACGGAATACATAAAGGGTGTATTCGGAGACAATTTATTGTCTGACAGAGAGCAGAGGATAATGGATAACGAGCTCTGCACCGGAGAGCATGAGGGCTGCAGACTTTGGATAGCAAAAGGAGATCATACACTTTCAAAAGCTGTAAAATCTCAAAGCAGGGAAGCGGAGGAGATACAAAGGAGCAGGGAGCGCCAGTTGGAGCAAAACAGATCCTATCTTGAGAAAAACCGCGCAATGACAAGGAGCAGTATAAGGCATCTCTCGGCGCATGTTGATACGATACTTTCATCTTATCTGAGGCAGCTTCCCGAGAAGTCACGGACGGGGAGTGTGATGCCTGACAGGGCATACAGGCTTTCGCTGCTGCAGGATCCGTCTGTATTCCTGAGGGCAGGGGAGGAGACAGAACAGAAGCTCATGGCGGATATACTGCTTGACGCCTCACAGTCCAGGATGCATTCGCAGGAGACTATAGCGGCAGAGGCCTATATCATAGCGTCAAGTCTCGTATCTGTTCATATCCCCGTGAGGGTTTGTGCTTTCAGAAGCTTAAGAGGATATACAGTTATCGAGGTGCTTAAGGGCGCGGCAGATAAGGACTGTAAGGGGATACTTTCATATTATGCCGGAGGATGGAACAGGGACAGCCTTGCGATAATGGCAGCGGGGCGATACTATGAAAAATGTAAAAGGGATGATATGCAGCGCATGATGCTTGTGCTGACGGATGCGAATCCCAATGACTCTGCTCCGTTTTATATTAACAGCGGCAGGGTAAAGAGGGAGTATGAGGGAGTAATAGCAGTCAGGGACACGGAGGATGCGGTAAGCATATTAAAGAATGATGGTATAAAAACCGGGGCGGTTTTCAGCGGGAATCCCGCTCATCTCGGAAACGTACAGCAGATCTATGGTAATGATTATGTCCATATCAGGAGGACGGAGGGACTTGCCCGCGGAGTGGCGGATCTGCTGTTGAAAATGCTGACGGATTGAATCAGAGTTAGGAGGTATCGGGGATGTTTGAAAAGCGTGTGACCATATTCAAAAAAAGAGACAGGGAAACATGGAAGCAGATAAAGGCTTCATTAAAAAGCGCGGGTCTTAAGGGATTTAAGGCAGGACATTATTTTCAGGAAACAGTCATGGGCTGCGGCTGCGGCGCCAAGCTTGACCCAAGGGATTTTGGAGGAAATGGCCGGGTGGATCATGACATATACTGGGTCAAGGTCATAGAAGGAGATGAGGACAAGGCTCTGGAAATACTGCGTCAGGACGGGATAGTAGCCGGGGTGGATAAAAACGTGCTGCTTGATGCCGCGCTGCGAAAGAGTCCTACAGACAAGTATTATCCCCGCAGTACATGACCTGTCTTATTCTATAGGGACGGCTCAGCGGAATACATAGTCATCCGAGTCTATGTTTATGTCAAAGAATGGACCGATTATGGCGATGCCGAAAAGCGGTCCCATGGGCTTGATGCCCAGCTTTTGCATCTCGTCCCACAGCATGGCTCCGCCGTTTTGCATCATATCCGTGCGATTTCCGTGATAAAGCATGGAAAAACCGCGCTTTCGCTCGAAGTGTATGATTTTTGACGGATCAGGTGCCGGGTCAGGATATACCGATATACAGATCATCTGCCTGAAAGGATCAGGCATATTGCCGTCAAATACGGAATACGGGTCGGGGGTCACTGAAAACATGGGAGTAGAGGGATACGGCCTGTAGCCCTCTGAATATATCCTTTGAATTTCCTTGTAGTTATATTCTATCTGATCCTTTGGGTTAGGTATGTTGCATTGGAAACAGTAGCAGTCGACCGCGGGACGATTTACATACGAAAAGCTGGTACTCTCACGCCTGGAAAAACGTGCTTCGAATTCATCAAGGCATCTTTGGGCTATTGTAACCCTTTCACGCAGTACGTCGATGAAATCCTCTTTCAGTTCGCCCTGAAAGTAGGTCTTTATTTCATCTTTCTTCATGCCTATATTCTGAAGCATCTCATAGAGCATGATAGCGTGTATATTCGCGACATCGTAATAGCGAAAGCCGGTGTTTTGGTTTACCAGACGGGGTGTCACTATCCCTGCTTCCTCCATGCGGAGCAGGGTGGAACGTCCGATACCGCAAATCCTCGCTGCTTCCCTTACCGTATACAGTTTCTCATTGCTTTTGATAAGATCTTTGTCCATAACATTGAGTATTATAGTCTTTTAATGCATATATGTCCAACGGCGGTTAACATAAAATTAAGGATGTTTGAAGCATATGATTTATTGACTCGTTCAGCGGTGAACATGTTATTATTAAATATTGTTTATGGAGCGTAACAAGCGGTGAAGACATGGATATAGAAGGGCATTTATTCACAATAACTGAAGCTGCAAAGGCTGTCGGAATAAGCAGATCTACTGTATTAAGGCTTGAAGAAGCCGGTTTTTTGGAACCCCGTAAGGTAGATCCGAAAAACGGCTTTCGATATTATGATATGGATAACATCGCGCAGATGGGGCAGTACTGTATTCTTAAGCGTCTGGGGCTTAAGCAGGATGAGATAGTATCTATATATTACGGCAGAGCTGACGCAAAAAAGGCGTTGGATAATATAGAAAAAGAACTCATTCAGATGAAGAGAAGGCTTGAAGAATACCGTATCCGCTATGACAAAAAAAGACATCACCAGTTCAGCTTCATCGACATACCGGACGTGACGTGCTATACGGATGTTACCGAGGTTTCCGGCATGGCGGAGGTCGAGGTGTTTGCCTACCGCACTGCGGAATCCTGTGTAAAAGCCGGTTATAAAACGCTGCTGGGATCCGAGCCGTTATTTCTCATTTCTTATGGGATGGAACAGGTATCCTTTGATGCTCCGCCTAAACACCGCAGAGTAATGATGTGCGTCCCGATAGACGCATCAGAGACAGGAGAGATTTCATCTGATGAGCATATAAAGCTTATCCCCGGCTGTCATGCTTTTTCATTCCTGAGCTATGGCCCGACTAATGAACCGTACAAAAACTTTGCCCTGCTGCTGCAGGAAGTAAAGAAAAGAGAGCTTAAGATGGCGGGATCGGTTCGCGGATATGGGATAGTTTCACCCTACGTGGGTTCGCATATTCCCGAAAAGGATTTTGTTTCAAGATATGTGCTGCCTGTAGAGCGCGAATAAGCAGGTAATTCAGTCATATGATCAAAAAAGGGGGAGCAGGATATGACAAAACTACGTGAATATATCAAACATTTGAAGGACGGGTACAGGGGGAATAAGAAAACATTTATTTTTTACACAGTTCTCAGGGTGCTTGTGATACTGACCCTGATCCGCTGCATAATGCTTCATAACTACCAGAGCGCGATGCTTTGCGTACTGTCGCTCATACTCTTTTTACTTCCTTCATTTGTGGAGGATACCTTCAAGATAACGATACCGCCTGTGTTTCAGGCTATCATTTTCGGTTTCATCTTTGCGGCGGAGATACTTGGTGAGATAGATCATTTCTACGTGAGGATACACGGGTGGGACACGATGCTGCACACCATGAACGGTTTTCTCTGCGCGGCGGTCGGGTTTTCGCTGATCTACCTGCTGAACAGGGACAGCAAGAATGTAAGCCTGTCACCTTTTTATCTGACTCTTGTAGCATTCTGCTTTTCCATGACAGTCGGCGTGGTGTGGGAATTTTTTGAGTTTACAATGGATCAGTTATTTTTTCTTGATATGCAGAAAGACTTCATCGTGCAGGAGTTCGGCTCGGTGACGCTTGATCCTGCGAATATGGGTACACCGATAGACGTTGCCGGGATCACTGATACGATAATCCATACCGCGTCAGGCAAGACCTACACTGTCGAGGGGGGATATCT
>JAFUWM010000346.1 GCA_017483425.1 Lachnospiraceae bacterium
CGAAGTACGCGGGATATGCTTTCTTTACACGCTCAACGTGCGTATCCAATACTTCGTTCCTGCTGTCTATGAGCCCGAGGCTTATCATCTCATTTATTGCAAAATCAGAGAAATCCCTGTCATCCATAGTCCAGAACCTGTCATTTTCCTGTACGAAATATTCCAGCCCGACCCATACAGTATGCAGGGGATCCTTCACCATATAAGGCGACCAGTTATTAAAGATCTGTACCCTGCCCATCTTGACCCTGCGGTCCTGCACATATATCCAGCAGTCGGGTACTATATTTCCCACGGTTTTGGTTTTTGTCCGGTTTTCAAGCTTCAGGCGCTTCACCAGCACTCCCACGGTCATATAGTCTCTGTAGGGAAGTCCTTTTGCGATACGCAGTATATCCTCCGGCACATCATTCATTCCCGAGACCAGATCCTTTATGGGCATGGAGGATATGATCACATCCCCCTTTTCGACCACTTCAGAATTATCCCTTTCATATGTCAGGGAGTCTATGCTTTTCCCGTCCTCTGCCTTATGAAGCCCTGTCACGCGGGCATTTTTTATTATCCTGCCACCAAGCTTTTCGATCTCATCGGCTGTTATATCACACAGCTGTCCGGGACCAAGCTTGGGATAACTGAACTGCTCGATCAGGGATGTCTCCACCTTCCTGTCTTTTTTATTAAAGACTTTCCCGAATATATCCCTTAAAACAGCGGATATGGAGAGTCCCTTCACGCGCTGCTCACCCCATGATGCATCTATCTCCGAGGGATGTCTTCCCCACAGGTTTTCCGTATAGTATTCAAAAAACATCCCGTAAAGCTTTCTGCCAAAACGGTTTATATAGAAATTTTCAAGATTATCCTCGGGAAGCTTGTGAAAAACAGACGCGATATAACTGGATCCGACCTTGATGGTATTTATAAGCCCCATATTCTTAAGCGTAGACAGGCTTAATGAAACAGGGTAATCAAAAAATCTGTTCTGAAAAAGAATCCTTGATACACGGTGCCTTGACAGCATGACCCTGTCCGTGCTCTCCGGATCCGGCCCTTTTGATGAAAGCGGGACTTCACGGTCAAGTATGATATCGTCCTTTGCCTTTGCCCCCTGTCTTGGAAGCATGGAATCCCACCACTCATTTACCTCGGGAACCTTGGAAAAGAACCGGTGTCCGCCCATATCCATGCGGTTGCCGTTGTGATCTACGGTCTTTGATATGCCTCCAAACGAATCACTCTCCTCAAAGACGGTCACCTCATAACCCTCCCGAAGCTTCAGCAATTCATATGCGGCGGTAAGTCCCGCAGGACCCGCTCCGATGATCAAAACCTTCTTTCCCAAATCAGTTCCCCTCGTCCTCTTCCTGCATCGTAAGCTTTTACTACCAAATAGTTATACAATACTGATATGCTCACGGTCAAAGAGCAGCTTGATATCTCTGCGCACCTCCCGGAGTGCCTTGTTTCTATCAGAGGAGGGGGCAAATATAGCAAACCGGAGCACGACACAACCGCGCTCAAAGGAGTCTACGCCCTGATATCTGATCGAATTTACAACCTCCGAATGCTGCTTGGCCATACGTGGCAGTTCTTTTTCCAGAAGCTTTTCTATCTCCAAAAGATCCGCCTCTTTTGGAACCGAAACCTTCAGGATCTCCCGCGCCTCTTCTCCATATGAGTTTACAATATCCTTAAGAGACGAATTGTTGAAGATCTTCGTATCCGAAAAATTCTCGATCCTGGTGGAACGGATGCCGATCTTCTGCACCGTTCCGGACCAGCCTCCTACCGTAACGTAGTCTCCGACCTTAAGCGTACCATCAAAGATGATAAATAATCCGGCGATAATATCGCTGACCAGATCCTTTGCGCCGAAGCCGACCATCAGGGAAAGCACGCCTGCCGATGCCCACAGCGCTCTCGTATCGATGCCGAACTTTGCCAGCCCAATGTACAGAAATACAATGGCACAGGCATATCTTAATGCGTTACGAAGCAAAAGAAGGACGGTTTCATGCTTAAGATCCGATATCCTCGCAATGCTGTATAAAACCTGATTGACAAGAACCCTGAACACATACAGTACACACAGCAGAAACAAACAGAAAGAGAAGGAAAACAGATTTACGCCCCTTTCCCATTTGCCCAGCAGCACATAGGAAAAACCGATTAGATCCTCATCGTTCATTCCCATGCTGAGCATAAATACCTCGTAAAATATCAGCGCATAGGAAAATACCAGAAGCACACTGTATATAATCCCGGATGTCCGCATTTCCGGAGTCCGCTTTTCGACAGGAACGGCTCTTTGATTCCTCCAGCGCTTTTCAAAATCGGAGTCGGGTTTATCCCCGGTCTTTATGAAATCTTTCAGTATACTGAAGATTCCTCTGTTTTCCTCCGCCGTCTCCTCCGCGGAACCCTCATCCTCGTCTGACTCTTCCGACTCTGCAGCAATAAGCACTTTCCCATATCCAAACAGCCCCATAAACGCAATGATCAGATATGCGACCACGCAAAGCAGCGCCGTCTTCAACGCGATGATAAGGGCATTCGAATTATCCGTACTCCGAACCAGAGGCATAAGGTACACCTCTTCGGCCTCACCGACGCCCGAGTAGTATGTTTCACCTCCAACGAAACACTTCTCATTGAAGCCGTCTTTGATGTCTACCTCATCAAATCCCAGATATTCTATGCCTGTGTTCTCAACCCCGAGCCCTGTGTCGGCGACAACCTTCATGCTTTCCTTATCAATGGCCAGCGCGTAATCGGGCAGTCCGATCACTATGTCATCCAAGACCATCATCACATTGATCGGGTTTAACAACTGCTCTCTGAAATCAGGTCTTACTGCGATCTGGACAAAACCGTCAGCAAGATCATCAGAATCCCTGAGGCTTACCCCGATATACTGCATTTCCTCTCCGCTTGCTTCATCCTCCTGCACACCCTGGATCACATATTTCCTGCCTTCTAAGAGTGAATTAAAAGCATAGGACTGATCCTCTTTATTTTTGCTCACTATGAAATGGTCATAGGGTGAATTGGTGACCACGACCTTACCGTTTTTGTCAAACACGTATATATAGTCGACACCCAGTTCCTCTGCATACCAGGCCATATCCTGACGTGTAATGTTATCTATCCCCCGGTTTTTGATCATTTTCGCGGCCAGCTGGCATTCCTCGAGATACTGCTGATCCAGCCATTCCGAAAGATCCTTACGATACTCATTGTATGTGTTTAAGGTATCCACCCCCATCTTCGCATAACTGTTTACGGCAGTCAGATCACTGGTTATATCCATAATGGTCTGATAATACCAGGTGAAAAGAAATAATATCACCGTTCCCAGTGCGCAGCAGATAATCAGCTTTCTGCCAAACGCCAGACTCCCGTCTCTATGCCAGGCCAGGGAAAAGCCGATGTAACGAATAATTACCCAGATGACCACAAAGAAGATCAGAGTGGAAAAAAAGCATCGTACCACCACCTGAATGATACCCTCCCATATGGTCACACCACACAGGATATAGGTATCCTTGTATGCAAAAGCCGAGCCTATGATCCCTGCGTAAGATGCATTGACCAGCTGATCAATTTTCAGGTCAAATACCGACTCCGGGAAAAATATATGAAATCTTCCGGGGATATCCTTTTCCGTATGTTTATTCCTCAATTCCTCCAAATCGGCAATATCCGCGATACCGGCATCCCAACCGCCTGACATATAGAGCGTCTGCCCAATAAATTCCTCTTTCGGATGGGCAAGGATGGAATAATCCTTCTGTGATACCACGATCACATAGCCCGACCGGCCTACACGTAGTTTTGTCACGCGGTTCATCCAGGACAGTGTACTACCGACTATCGTCTCGGCATATTCCGCATCCCTCTCTGCCGGTGTCTCTACTCCTTCGCGGTCGGTGTAGACCCGCTGACGATTCCGCTCCAGATTATTGTATATGGTGCGAACTGCCTGCTCGCTTTTCTCCAGTTGTGGAAGAATCTCCGATATCTGAACTATCGCGCGGACAATCTGCGGCCGTAACCTGTCTTCCAGGTTGTCCTCACAAAAAGCAAACGAAAGTCTTGAGAAAAAGACGGTCAACAGTATCAATGCCACATACATGGCTATCTTCGTCCGCATGATCTTTGATTTCATTTCCTGCAAATACCTCCTACGGAAACTTATGGCTTATTTGCCACTATTTAAGATAATCAAGTGTGGCGTAAAATGCAATGGGAAATTTGTTAATTCAGGTTTGACAATCTGGAAATACCCCTTGTGGAAAATATAAACGTTCTTAATCCGAGATCTTCCGGTACAGCAGCGATCCGGCCAGTGTAAGGACTACTATCACTAACAGAACGATCACAAACACACCGTAGCGCTGCTCTTCGAGTATGTCTCCGCCCATGGCGGAGAGCAGTATCGACGGGAATCTTCCGATAGCAGTGATAAAAAGCCATGAATAAATGCTTATATCCGTCAGCCCCACGCCATACGCGAGGAGATCTTTCGGTGCCCCGGGTATCAGGAAAAGAAAGAATATGATGATCTTTGAATTCCTGTTTGTTTTTAAGAACTTCAGTGATTCTATCTTTTCCTTTGAAAAAAATATCTCCACAAAGGACATGCCAAAGCGTCTGACAAAACAAAATACTGCCATGCTTCCAAGCGTCATCCCGATATCCGCGATCAAAGCCCCTTTTACCGGTCCGAAACAGTATCCTGCTGCTATCTCGAGCGGTCCTCCGGGGATCACAGCCGCGATCACCTGTACGGCTGTGACAAAAATGAAAAACAAAACCCCCCATATCCCCCGCTCCTCGATAAAGATCCTGATCTCTTCCGGATCATCGGCCATCTTAAGCATCGGTAAGCATGTCGTTATCGCAACAAGCGCTATTAGTGCTATAACAAGGATCAGGGCTCCTATAACCGCCGCCTTTTTTTTCATTCCCTCAGATTTCGAACCTCTCAAGCGCCCCGAAATTACAGAGCTGTACGCAAAGTCCGCAGCCGTTGCAAAGGGTGTCATCTATCTCTATGGTACCGTCTTCTTTGCGCTTGACCGCAGGACAGCCGGGCTTTAAGCACATACCGCACTTCTTACAGTTCTCAGTTATCGGCCTTACCTTGTACGGGAACTTCTGTCCTTTAAGCAGCGCGCAGGGAGCGCAGACTATTATAACGGACAGCTCATCCCTTAAGGTCTCCTCTTTGACCACGCGCTCGAGCTCCTTTGTATCAAAAGCGTCCACCTCGACTATATGCTTTATGTTCATGGCCTCGCAGACCTTGTATATGGATATCTCGGGAACCTCCGTGCCGTCAAGGGTCTTTCCGGTAGCCGCATGATCCTGATGTCCTGTCATGCCGGTTGTCGAGTTATCAAGTATCATCACCGTCGCCGTAGACCGGTTATACGCAAGATCCTCAAGCGAATTGATCCCGGTATGCATGAAGGTGGAATCACCTATCACCGCAACCCAGTTCTTGATGAAATCCTTGCCCCTTGCCTTTTCCATGCCGTGAAGCATGGATATGGAAGCGCCCATGCATACTGTCGTATCCACGACACTTAAAGGGGCAACCGCTCCGAGCGTATAGCAGCCGATATCTCCCGCCGCATGTATCCCAAGCTTTTTCAATACATAGAATGTACTTCTGTGAGGACATCCGGGACAGAGTATCGGAGGACGGTTTGGTACCTCGGAAGCCTTATAGCTGACTTCCTCACCTTTAAGCTTTTCTCTCAGCATATTTGCCGAGTACTCACCCTGCAGGGTGAAAAGCTCTTTCCCTTCACAGGAAAGTCCTATGCTTTTCACAAAGTCCTCGATAAAGGGTTCAAGCTCTTCAAAGATGATAAGCCTGTCTACTCTGGACGCGAAATCCTTTATTAACTTTTCGGAGAGCGGGTAAACAAGCCCCAGCTTCAATACCGAAGCCTCCGGATATACCTCTTTCACATACTGATACGCTATGCCGCTTGTGATGAAGCCTATGCTCGTATCGCCCATCTCAATGCGGTTTATCTCCATCGAAGCCGCATCCTCCGCCATCCGCTTCTCACGCTCCTCGACATAGACATGCCTTCCCTTAGCCATGCCCGGCATCATGACAGTTTTCATGATATTTCTCTCATACGGCTTATCCTCAGGCGTCACCCTGTCCGAAAGCTCCACGGTTCCCTGGGAATGTCCGAGCCTTGTGGTTGTTCTCATTATTATTGGTGTGTCATATTTCTCAGAGAACTCAAATGCGAGCCTGGCAAAATCATGAGCCTCCTGTGAGTCCGAGGGCTCCAGCACGGGCACATGCGCCGAACGGCCTATAAGCCTTGTATCCTGCTCATTCTGTGAAGAATACAATCCGGGATCGTCCGCCACGCAAAAGAGCAGTCCGCCGCTCACTCCTATGTATGAAACCGAGTACAGAGGATCACTTGCCACATTAAGTCCCACATGCTTCATGGAAACCATTGCCCTTACTCCCGCAAGAGAAGCGCCTATGGCAACCTCCGCAGCCACCTTTTCATTCGGAGACCACTCCGCATACACCTCGGGATATTTGACTATGTTTTCAGATATCTCCGTGCTCGGTGTTCCGGGATATGCCGCCGATACCTTTACGCCTGCTTCCCAAGCGCCACGGGCTATCGCGGCATTGCCAAGCATTATCTCTTTTTCCGCCATTTTTATTTCTCCTTTCGCTTAGCCTTGCCCGGTCTTACAAAACCGAACTTCGGCTTACTTTTTCTTGTTTTTACGGAACCGTCAAAATTCAGATCCTTAGAGCGTATCTTCCTGCGTTCTCCGTATTTTTCCGCTCTGCCCTCACGTCTCATCCTGTCTCTTTCGGCGTAGGCTTTCTTTCTTGTCCTTCTGTCCTCCGATCTGTATGTGATGAAATCAGCATCGGAAACCTCGTCCTTGCCGGAGCCCATGGCCTTTTTAAGAAAGGCCGCGGCGATATCAAGCGAGGTGAGCTCCGTGTCTGACATCCTGTTCTCTATGATAGAGATCATGTCCGAAAGATCCTCACTTGCCGCCATCTCGGTCACGGAATCAAGTATGCTCTGAGCCTTTGACGCCTTCACGTCCTTTGAGGCCGGGATATGCCTGGATTCTATACGCGTGTGACAGTATTTTTCAATATCCCTTATCTTATAAATCTCACGGCCGACCACAAGGGTAAACGCCCTGCCTTTTCTGCCTGCCCTTCCGGTACGTCCTATCCTGTGTACATAATACTCTATATCCTCCGGAACATCATAATTAATGACGGCCTCCACATCATCCACATCAAGCCCTCTGGCAGCCACATCTGTAGCGATAAGTATCTCGGTCCCTCCGTTCCTGAAGCCTGACATCACATGATCCCTCTGCTGCTGCGAAAGATCCCCGTGAAGCGTATCCGCGAAGTATCCCCTGCCTATCAGAGTCTCCGCCAGTTCATCCGCCATTTTTTTGGTATTGGTAAATATCAGCGTGCGCTTCGGATTGTAGTAGTCCAATAATCTGGACACAGCGTCTACTTTCATCCCCTTGGGTATCTCGTAGTAATACTGCTTCACAAGCGGTATCGTGAGCTCCTTTGAAGGTATCTTTACAAATACCGCGTCCTCTTTCTGATAGTCCTTAGTTATCTGAAGTATCGGCTTCGGCATGGTCGCGGAGAATAAAGCCGTCTGGTGCTCCTGCGGGATGTCCCTTAATATGGTCTCTATGTCCTCCCTGAAGCCCATA
>JAFUWM010000347.1 GCA_017483425.1 Lachnospiraceae bacterium
ATATGCCCGCAAGTGAATCATCCGTATACTTCATTGCTGACATCTGGTAGTTATTCGCCTCGGTAGTCGCCTGATTCAGAAGATCCATGGCGTTCATATTTGCCTGATTGACAACTTCCTGAGCCTGAGCGTATGCCTGCTGCATAATCTCGTTTTTCTCCACGAGCTCGCCCTGCTTTTCCTCAGCCTTAGCCAGAAGTTGGTTTGCCGTGGCCTTCGCGTTATCAAGGATCGCATCCCTGTTGGCGACTATCTGTCTGCTGTGCTTTATCTCTTCGGGGATATTATTCTTAAGCTCCTCAAGGAGATCATATATATCATCCTTATTTACTATTATGCTTTCCTTATTGCTGAAAGCTGCAAACTTACATGTGTCAAGGTACTCGTAGATATCTTCTATCGTCTGTTCAATCTTACTGGCCATTTCTCTTCCTACTTCTTTTTATACTTATCAAAAATAAGCTTTTCTATCTCCTTAGGAACAAACTTGCTTATATCTCCTCCGAAATACGCAACCTCCTTTACCGTAGTGGATGAAAGATACGCGTATTCAAGGCTCGTGGTCAAAAAGACCGTGTCCGCCTCGGGAGCAAGCTTCCTGTTCGTCTGTGCCATCTGCAACTCATACTCAAAATCAGTGACAGCTCTGAGTCCTCTGATTATGACATTATAGCCGTTACTCTTGACGTAATCCGCTGTAAGCCCCGAAAAAGAGTCAACTTTAATATTGGGTATATCCCGGCACACATCACCTAACATATTAACACGTTCATCGACAGAAAACAACGGCGACTTTGCGCCATTATTGAGAACAGCAACGGTAATGCTGTCAAACAAAGCCGATGCTCTCCTTATTACATCGATGTGTCCAAATGTGACAGGATCGAATGATCCGGGATATAAAGCATGTGCCATATTAGCTCCTTAATCTACTCCTTCATCATGAAAATATGCCTATTGGTGTGGTAATTCTTTGTTTTTATTATATTAAAGCCAAGACCTGAAAGCTCGGATAACTCCGTATCATTTGAGGCCTCGACAACAATCAGTGTATCCTCTCCCACGAGCTTTGAGTTGCCAAGAAGCTTAAGCGTTTGTATCTCATATCCTCTGTTATACGGCGGGTCAATAAATATCACATCGGCAGATCCGGTAGCCTCAAGCCTGATAAGTGCTGATATCGCGTCTTGCGCAATGATCTCGGCGTTTTCTGCAAGGTGTGTTTTTTCAAGGTTTTCATTGATGACAGCAAGAGCCTTTTTATTGTTTTCAATAAATACAGCCTTTGCCGCGCCCCGGCTCAAAGCCTCTATGCCTATGGAACCTGTCCCCGCAAACACATCAATGAAGTAACTGTCAGGTATATAGGTCTGCATAGTATTAAACAGTGTCTCCTTGTACCTGTCAAGTGTCGGCCTTGTATTATCGCCCTCCAGACTTTTAAGCTGTATCCGCCTCGCGGATCCCGCGATCACCCTCATAAGATCAGACCCTCACCTTTGTACCTTTACCGTCTCTTTTTGATAGCTTCACATGGGTAAGAGCCATCTCTTTACCCTTATAATCTATGACTCTCTCATCCGCAAAATTCATGAAATAAAGCTCCTCAAGCCTGTCTCCGCCGGACAGCTTCATACCTCTCACGCCTACAGCGCCTTTCTTTTTTTCGGGTATCTCAGTCATAGCGAATCTGATAAAGAAGCCGCCCTCTGTCTGAAGCAGTACCTGTCTGTCATTTTCCTCATCATAGGCCTTGACCTTAAACAGCTCGTCTCCGTCACCCAGCGAAGTTGCCGCAACAGTCCTCTTCGTCATGACATCGAACTCGGAGCCTTCCACTAGCTTCATCATGGCGTGGCGGGATACAAACAGCAGCTTTGACTTTATTATACTTTCAAGATCGTCAATATATACAAAATTCTCCTTTGACGAATCAAACTTGCTTAAGTTATCTATAGGCACTCCCTTGTCGCGAAGCTTTGTCATCGGAAGATCCAGAACCCTTATGATATGAAGCATTCCGGTATTTGTGAATATACCGACACGACCTGTATTTTTAGTGAGGAACACTGACCTGAACGTGGCGTCATCACTGTCTATCGCCTCTTTATTCCTGTCATATGTCGCAGTGTCTATGGTACGGGCGTATCCGAACCTGTCCATTACGAAGTAAACATCCGCTTCCTCTATGGGCTTTTCCGTAAACACCGCGGTCACTGCATCCGTTATCTCGGTAAGCCTCTCCCTGCCGTACTTTGCGGCTATGTCGTCGAGCTCCTTTGATATCTCTCTCTTCATGGAGGAAGGTTTTGCAAGTATATCCTTGTATCTTGCTATAGCCTTTAATGTCTCGTCATGCTCTTTTAAGAGGGCTTCAAGCTCCAGACCTATAAGCTTCGCAAGCCTCATATCGAGTATGGCCGCCGCCTGATTCTCGGTGAAGTTAAAGCCCTGTGCTTCCTTCTCGGAAACCTTCGACTTGAATTTGATGCCCTTGGTATCTCCGGTAGTAAGGCATCTCATCACAGTCGCCCTGTCTCTTGATCCTCTCAGAGTTTCAATTATAAGGTCTATGAGGTCGGTTGCCTTGATAAGTCCTTCCTGTATCTCGGATCTTGATTCTTCTTTTTCAAGGAGATTAGAGTATTTGCGGGTATTAAGCTCATAGAGAAATGCCGTATGCGCGGAGAATATCGCCTTAAGACCCATTGTCTCGGGTCTGCCGTCATGTACCGCAAGCATATTGACGCCAAACGTATCCTCTAATTTCGTCTTGCTGTAGAGCAGATTCTTCAGATTTTCGGTATCCGAATCCCTCTTGCACTCTATCACGATCCGGATGCCTTCCTTTGATGACTGGTTTGATATGTCCAGTATATCCGTTGTTTTCCTTGATTCAACAAGGTCAATGACATCCGACATGAACTTCCCTATGCCTGCCCCGATCATGGTATAGGGGATCTCTGATACCACGAGGTTTTTCCTGCCGTTTTTGCCCTTTTCCTCACTTACCCGTCCCCTGATCTTTATCTTCCCAATGCCGGTTTCATATATTTCCGGAAGATCCGAAGCGTTTGTGATTATCCCGCCAGTCGGGAAATCAGGACCTTTAATGTAATGCATAAGTCCTTCAGTAGTGATATCAGGATCATTCAGGTAAGCTTTCTCCGCCTCTACTACCTCTTTAAGATTGTGTGTAGGCGCTGAAGTTGCCATACCAACCGCTATACCCTCAGAGCCGTTCACAAGGAAATTCGGAATCTTTACAGGCAGCACCTCAGGCTCTTTTTCCGTTTCATCAAAATTTGGGACGAAGTCAACAGTATTCTTATCAAGATCCTTTAAGAACGCCTCCTCGGTCACAGGCTCAAGCCTTGCCTCGGTATACCTCATAGCGGCGGCTCCGTCTCCCTCTATGGAACCGAAGTTTCCGTGTCCGTCAACCAGTGTCTTTCCCTTTTTGAAATCCTGCGCCATAACGACAAGCGAATCGTAAATGGACGAATCACCGTGCGGATGATACTTACCCATCGTATCACCAACGATACGGGCGCATTTTCTGTACGGTCTGTCAGATCTAAGCCCGAGCTCTCCCATGTCATAAAGCGTGCGTCTCTGCACAGGCTTCAGGCCGTCTCTTATATCCGGGATCGCTCTTGATATGATAACCGACATCGCGTAGTCGATATACGACTGCTGCATTATGTCGGAATATTCGCTGTCTATGATATTTTTAGGATCTGTATTCATGTGCTACCTCCCATCGGCGTCTGAACTGTGATATATTTTTCCAGTCACCCGGCATGCCTCAAAATGTGCCTGTAAAAACATATCGCAGTCCATATGCCTTACGATTGTTCTATCCTAATAAACTATATGTCAAGTAGTGCTTCTTTAGCATGTTCATATATGAAATCACGGCGAGGAGCGACATCATTGCCCATAAGCAGTTCGGTTGTTGAAGATGCCATGCGGGCATCATCTATTGAAACCCTGCGCAT
>JAFUWM010000348.1 GCA_017483425.1 Lachnospiraceae bacterium
ACGGTCGGCTCCACCGCATTCTCCGCCATGGGAAGGATCTGTTTCATCACATCCTCGTAGGTATATCCGAAAGCCTTGTACAGCTTGTCCCGCGTGATCTGATCGTGCGTTTCTATCTTTTTGTTTGGTATCGGAAGCGTGGCAAGATGCAGAAGATTCGTGTCTATCCACTCGCCATACGGCATTCTTTTTGAGTACTTTTCCTTGCACTCCCTGTCGGATATGATCCTCTTCTCCCTCGTATCAACAAGAAGCATCTTTCCCGGCTCAAGCCTTGATTTTTTAACTATATGCTCAGGCGCTATATCGAGCACTCCCACCTCTGATGATAATATAAGCCTGCCGTCGTCAGTCACATAGTATCTCGAAGGTCTGAGTCCGTTCCGGTCAAGTGTCGCCCCCAGCACCTCCCCGTCTGAAAAAATGATCGCCGCGGGCCCGTCCCATGGCTCCATCATGGTCGCGTAGTAATGATAGAAATCCTGCTTTTCCCTTTCCATGTATTCGCCATGCTTCCATGGTTCAGGTATCGTTACCATCATCGCGAGCGGAAGCTCCATGCCGTTCATATAGAGAAACTCCAGTGTATTATCGAGCATTGCGGAATCAGAACCCGAGGACGATATGACGGGATATATCTTGTCTATGTCACCGGACAAAAGATGAGGCCTCATAGTCTCCTCACGGGCAAGCATCCTGTCGGCATTGCCCCTGATCGTATTTATTTCCCCGTTATGGGCTATCATCCGGTACGGATGCGCCCTGTTCCATGACGGGGTTGTATTTGTTGAAAACCTCGAATGCACTATGGCAATAGCTGTCTCATATTCAGGATCCCTCAGATCGTCATAGAATTCCCTGAGCTGTCCTACAAGAAACATCCCTTTATATACTATAGTTCTTGATGAGAGTGAGCAGATATAGGTATCCTCGGATGACTGCTCAAATTCACGTCTCACGACATAAAGCCTGCGGTCAAAATCAATTCCCTTTGCGATCCCATCGGGTCTTTCTATGATGCACTGCTCTATAGCGGGCATACAGTCAAGTGCGGGCTTACCGAGTATTTCGGGTCTTATGGGTACGCTCCTCCAGCCGAGAAATCTCATTCCTTCTTTCTCGGCTATAAGCTGCACCATCCTCTTAGCGAATGTTCTTTTCAGACTGTCGGCAGGTAGGAAAAACATACCCACGCCGTAGTCTCCCTCCTCCTTAACCTTTATGCCTGTCCCGTCCAAAGCTTTGCTGAAAAACTTATGGGATATCTGAAGCAGGATGCCTACGCCGTCTCCGACCTTTCCGCTTGCGTCCTTGCCTGCCCTGTGCTCAAGCTTCTCCACTATCGACAGCGCATCCGACAACACCTTATTGTCTTTATGCCCGTCAATATTAACGATAGTCCCGATGCCGCAGGCATCATGCTCAAAAATCTCTCCGGACATGCTTTCGCTAATATTATTATAATATCCCTTGCTATTCATAACTATGATTCCTCCTGAAAATGCTTAGTTATGCTATCCTTTTATATGCAAATAACGAAAAAAAGGCGCCCGGATCTCTCCAAGCGCCTTTGCTTTTCTTATTCAAGCATTTTAATCCATTACATCATTTTTTGCAACAGTATTTTTTAAATGAAGCTGCATCGCGGGATATTGTCCGTATAAAGGATCAAGCGTAAGCCCTCCATGCATAAGCGCTTTTCCCATATACACCCTGTCTGCATGCTCTGTCTCATCCTTTGCAGCCCCCGGCAGTTCATATGCTGATGACATAACCCCGTCGATCACATATGATGCCTCCGGATCAAGACCTTTGAGCTTCAAAAATGGAAGCTCCTGATTCCCTTTCATATCCGTCACGACAATACTTATCAGCGCCTCCGACCTGTCCCCGGCAACTATCTCCCATGCAGTATAGCATTTCTCATCTTCATCACCGGTGAGCCTGTAATACCGGCCATTACATATCAGATCGCAATACCTTTCGTATATTGCTATCTGCTGTCGTATCTCATTCTTCTCATTATCGTCAAGCTTCCTCGGATCAAGCTCATATCCGAAGGTTCCGGACATCGCGACTATCGCCCTCGTTACAAGCGGAGTCTCCCTTCCGGTCTGATGATTGGGAGAGATGGACACATGACTTCCCATCGTGCATACGGGATACCCGTAGCTCGTGCCCTTCTGTATGATAAGGCGGTTTATAGCATCAGTGTTATCGGAGCACCATATCTGGGGACAATAAAACAGCATTCCTGCGTCAAATCTTCCGCCCCCTCCGGCGCATCCCTCTATCATCACATCAGGATAAGCCGCGCCGATCCGTTCAAGAAGCTCATAAGTTCCAAGGACAAAGCTGTGTGATACCTCCCCCTGCATATCCGCCCGGGTCACCGAAGAATATACATTTGCAAGTGAACGGTTAAAATCCCATTTGATATAGGATATTTCAGCACTGTCAAGTATGCCCGAAATACAGCCGTAAAGATAATCTACGACCTCATGATCCGACATATTGAGTACAAGCTGATCCCTCGCGACTACCGGATCCCTGTCGGGGTCCTTAAGCACCCATTCCGGATGCTCCCTATAAAGCATGGAATCCTCGCTTATCATTTCAGGCTCGATCCATAACCCGAAGCTCATCCCAAGCTTCCCTGTATGATCGGCTATAGCTTTAAGTCCGCCCGGAAGCTTATCCTTATTTACAAACCAGTCACCTAGACCGCTTTTGTCGTTATTACGTATCCCGAACCATCCGTCATCAAGGACGAGCATACCGCATCCAGCATCAGCCGCGGCATCAGCTATCTCCAGTATGTCCTTTTCGGTGAAATCAAAATAAGTGCCTTCCCAGTTATTTATAAGGACAGGACGCTTCTTATCCCTGAATCTTGCGGGACATACATTTTCTCTTATTATTCGATGGTATAAATGGCTCAGCCCGTTAAATCCCTCACCGGAATAAGCCATTATCACCTCGGGAGTATCAAAGCTTTCTCCTGCTCCAAGCTTCCATTCAAAGCCCTCGCTGCTTATCCCGCTGACGACCCTCACGCTTCCCGTCTGATCAAGCTCTATCTCCTCAGCATGATTCCCGGAATACATCAGCATAAACCCGAAGCAATCACCGAAGTTCTCGTCTGCATGCCTGTCACACAGGATCACGAAAGGATTATTATGGTGGCTGCTCTGTCCGCGCTTTGACCCCACAGTATACACACCATGTCCCAGCGCGCTTCGCTCAGTGATCCTTTCCATTGCATGTCTGCCATGAAAATGTATGAGATCCATATGCCGGTTCTGTATATCCATGCTCATGGAGGCTGCTTTAATGAGACTTACGCTGTTTTCACTCCCATTTATTATCCTGGCGGATCTTGTGATGATATCCTTATCCTCGAAAACATTATATATAAGGATCACTCTTATACCCGATATCCTGTCTTCAAGCTCGATCTCAAGCACATCCGTCCTGCCATCGTCCCTGACGTACGGCAGGTTACGTATTGCCTGTCTGCCATGTCCTATCCTATGGGAAGCATATCTTAGATCGAGAGTCCTGCTCCCGTTTTCGAGCACGGTCTTTATCGCGCTGACCCTGTAATCTCCTGAACCGTAAGTGCCATACTCCAGCGGAAGCGTATCCGGCGACAACCCTCTCCTGTCAGCGCTCTCATACAGATTTCCCGAAAAGCCCCTGTCTACCTCTTTTATGAGATAGCTCATATCAGCTTTACCAACTAAAGCCCCGTAATAGCTGTGAAGAAGCATTCCATACTCGTTTATCCTGATCTGATATGAAGTGTTTTGCGTCGAAATAAAAAAGACCCTTCTCTCATCATCAAATGATACCGCCATCAGATCGTCACTCCTTCAAAAGCGTTTTCGGGGATAACCTTATCATAGATCTTTATACAGGACACCTTCGTAAGCTCGGCAACAGTACTCTCTGCCTTCTCCGCGCGCCCTGCCATCACGGACGACACATCTATCGTCACATTCTCCTTTCTGGGTGTGATATAGAGCGTTAATACTTCCCCCGGTTTCACATCGAGTGACTTAAGCCCTATTTCCCACGTCGCTTCATTGCTGAAATTATCTTCTATAAGGGTCCCTGACGCATCAAATATCTGTCCCACGTCGCCCCGATAATCAATGCGAAGCATTACCTCCTTCGCATCCTCCGGAAGATCCGGAACATTGAAAGTATATCTCGATGCCCCTGTCCTTGTGAGATCTACGCCTGTCTCTTCGTCACCTGTTACCTCTAAATGATAGCTGTTTCCGTCAAAGGTCACAGGCTTATCCGATAACACGGCTTTCTTTATTCCATCCTGCGAAGTCTCAAATTCATAATAATCCATGCGCTCCGCATCCGAGAGCGTTATTATCTCAACGACAGTCCCGTCACCTGCAGTAAGACAGAACCCGCATCCTGCCCCGGTCTCAGGCTCCATGTCTTTTCCGTCCGAAAAAACATATCTTGGTTTCATCCCCTGAGGCACAAAGAAAAGATATATAATACGATCCTCTTTCCTTATGACAGATAAGGGCTGCACCGTAGCGTATTTTATCGTTATGCCCTTCCCGAGCTCCATATTGAAAGGAAGCACGGCAGATTCCTCCGCATCAAGGGATATGCCGTCTATGCGTATGTCTTCATCATCAAGATGTATCGTTACCGCTTCATCCTTTTTATCATGACATTCAGCATGATCCTGATAATTATTAAGGAATAAGAACCCACTCCTGCCGTCAGTCCTGACCGCATACCTAAGAGTCCTTGTATCGTTTGGGTCATATGCCTCAGAATTATCAGGAAGCACCGTAAATGTTCCTGTTATCCTGTCCTCAAAATTTTTGACGAACTGATGCAGCGATTTCAATCTGTAATAGCTTGGGCGAAGCTGACCGAATTCACCTATAGCCGCCTGATAATCATATGATATTTTAGGGCACTGGCACTCATTCAGAAACGTCTTCTCGCCCACGGGATTACTGCCGCCCCTGAACATATAGTACCCGAGAAAATTACAGCCGCTCCCCAGCTTCACGTTAGCCATTGCATCGACCGCTTTATACGGAAACTGGAATCTGTAATTATAGTAATTCGACATCCCGCCGCCCATTTCGCAGCAGGCATACGGAACGCTCTCCGGCTCATATCGCGGCTCGAAATTATATGTTGAAGGATACTTATTATTATGATTGTACCGGTAGATATACTCCGGAGTCGCAGGATGCTTATATTCTTTGTCGCCGTAGAACATCCATGGCCAGAACGCGTATCCTCCCCAGAGTGGCAGCATCTCATCCACCGGGGTTATCGCTCCGCCCCATCCGGTACACGTATAAAAAGGCGTTATTATACCCTCATCCACAGCTATCTCCTTTAGCTGCTTCATATAAGCCTCTCCGTCATTTCCGCTCGGAAGCCATTCATTCGCTGCTCCGGTCGTCATCTCCCACGGAGCAGCCGAATGCATATATTCATTATCTATCTGAGTACCGATAATTGGGCCGCCATCCTTATAAAGAAGTCCCTGTATCTGCTCTGAGATTGCTCTGTATAAGCGTCTTGTACATTGCATAAAGCCAGCGTCACAGGAACTTACCTCGAAAGGTTTCCCATACAGCCAGTCCGGGAGTCCTCCGTTCCTCATCTCGCCGTGATTAAAGGGTCCGATACGAAGTATCACGTAAATACCGTGCTTCTTCGCAAGCTCTATGAAGCCTCTGAGATTCCGCCTTCCGTCAAACCGGAATTTCCCTTCAAATTCCTCATGAACATTCCAGAAGACATATGTAGAGATTATATTTATCCCCCCTGCCTTCATTTTCAGTATAGTGTCTTCCCATCTGCCCTCAGGCACCCTGGAATAGTGACACTCACCGCTTATTGCATAGAACGGCTTTCCGTCTAAAATCATTGAATCATTCGTAAAGCCGAGCTCCCTGCCATCAGGATCTTTTCCGAAGAATTTATCGGACAGACGACTTACAGGAACCCTCTCTGTTTTCGTGATGTCTATTTCGTACGGCATATATTATTCTCCGACCCTATTTCACTGCTCCCGTGATACCTTCCGCAAACTGCTTCTGCAATACGAAGAAGATCACCATTGTAGGCACCGAGCAGAAAAGCACTGCCATCATAAGCAGACCGTAATCAACCGTATATCCGCCCGCTATATTGGCTATAAGCATCGGCATCGTCTGCGCCTCAGGCTTATTAAGCACTACCTTGGGCCAGAGGTATGAGTTCCATGCGTTCATAAAGGTAATGACCGCGGCAGCAGCGTAGGTAGCCTTCATTACGGGCATATACATCCGCCAGTAGATACCCCACTCGGAAACCCCGTCTATACGCGCCGCTTCCATGATATCGATCGGGAAGCTCCTTGAATTCTGCCTGAACATCATTATAAGAAAGGGCGTCGAAATCGCGGGAAGCATGAAGCCTACCACCGTATTAAGGAAGCCCATCGCGGACATCATCTTAAAGAGCGGTATCATAGTGGCAACCTGCGGTATCATCATGGCAAGCAGAAGTATGGCAAACACCCTGTCCTTAAGCCTGTCGTGATAAAGCTCAAAGCCGAAACCGGCAAGCGAGCATATGAAAATGGCAAGTATCGTCTGGGTAGTTGCGTATTTGAACGAGTTCCCCATATCACGCCACAAATCATATCCGTTAAGCAGGTTCTGAAGATTGACCATAGCCTGATCGCCTATGGCAAGCTTTCCTCTCGCCACATCAAGCGACTTGTTTGTAGCCGCCGATATCATCCAGTAAAACGGGAACACCGAAAGGAATGAGCATATCACCAAAAATATATACGTAGGTATAAGCCTTCTCTGTATAGCTGATTTATTCTTCTTTACTTTATTCTCAGTCACGTGTATCACCTACCTTCATATTTATGGCAGCAAGCACCGCCACAAGAATGAATACGAAGAAGCTCATTGCCGAAGCGTATCCGAAGTTTGCGACCCCTTGTCCGAAAGAATTATTGTAAATATAATGCGACATCGTTATCGTCGTATTGGCAGGACCTCCGCTGGTCAGGTTCACCGACTCGTCAAACAGCTGCAAGGTTCCGTTTATGGACATTATGAAAGTCATTATTATGGTAGGACGGAGCAGCGGTACCGTGATATGCCAGAAAGTCTTCCAGCCGTTCGCGCCGTCTATCTTGGCCGCCTCATAGACCGAGTATTCTATGCCCTGTAATCCCGCCAGATAGAACACCATATTGTATCCCGTCCACCGCCAGATAAGGGCTATTATTATAACCATCCTTGCCGACCATGTCGTGCCGAGGAAGTTGAAATTCTCCTTTAATATGCCGAGGTTCACAAGTATCGTATTGATAAGCCCCTGTGTCGCAAACATCGACTTGAATATGAGTGAATATGAAACAAGTGAGGTCGCGCAGGGCAGGAATATGAACGTCCTGAAAAGCCCCCTGAACTTCACATCCTTGTTGTTCAAAAGCTGCGCCAGAAGTATCGCAAGCACCAGCATGATAGGCACCTGCACTATGAGGTACAGGAAGGTATTTCCGACCGATGTCATGAAACGCCTGTCCTGGAACATTCTTGTATAGTTGAAAGTGAGCGGGCTCGCCCATGTCATGTTCGCTGACGATCCCGTCTTAAATGACGTAAATAATGCCTGTATTATAGGCCAGAACGCCATTACCGCTATCAGGATAGTAGCAGGTGTCAAGAATATCCATCCCGCTACTGCCTGTTTTTGGGTTATCCCCCTTGAACTGGTCTTATTCTTCATAAGTCTTAATACCCTCTAAATAACTTCTATAAACAAAGGGGAACCGGCGAACCGATTCCCCATATTCTTTCTGCTGTTTAAGTATTACTGTATGCCCATCTCGAACTTAAGATCGGTCTCAGCCTGCTCTATCTCTGTCTCTACGTCTGCTCCTGCTATGGCATTCTGTATAGCCGTTGCAAGCACCTGACGAGCGGGATAATGATAGTCGCTCTGCTCTACTACAGGTACATGTGTGCCCATCTCAACTATCTTTGAGTAGATAGCCTGATTGTTGAAGTATTCAACGCCCTCCTGATATACATCAGACTTACTTGCCTTTGTTGAGCATGTGATGACACCGCCGTTCTTAAGAGCATCATCATATGTGTCTGTGCTTCCTGCGCCGAAAGTCGATGCAAGGAACTTCTGAGCGAGCTCTACATTCTTGCTGTTGCCTGTGATGTAAAGTGAAGAACCGCCGTTTGCGGCATAGCCCTCGCCGCCGTTTATCGTAGGAAGAGATGTGATCTCCCACTTACCGGAGTTATCGCCTACCTGCTCTATCGTAGGGATGATCCAGTTGCCGTTCATAACGCCTGCGACCATGTCACCCTGGATAGCCTGATCAGTGTAATCCGACCAGTCATTAGCGAGATAAAGTACATTCTCCTGTGCCATCTGAACGATGAGCTTGACTACCTCTACAAGTGTCGGGTTATCAACGAATACGGGTACTCCGTCCTGGAACTGTGACTGTCCCTCAGCCTGAAGCATCATATAGATGAGGTCGTTTCCGTCACCGTCCATGCAGAGGAGATACTTGCCTGTCTTGTCATATACAGCCTTGCCTACCTCGATGAATTTATCCCATGAGATACCTGTCATGTCATCAAGCGTATATCCGGCTTCTTCGAGAAGGTCAACCCTGTAAGCCATGATAGCTGTGCCGTTATCTACGGGTACACCATAGTGCTTGCCGTCGATCGTTGAATATGAAAGCTTCTCAGCTCCGAAATCAGACCAGTCGATGTCTGCGCCTTCAAGATTGTTCCATGCGTCGGGATAATCAGCTACATATCTCTGGATGTAGTGATCCTGGAAAAGCACAATATCAGGAAGAGCGCTGTAGTCGCCTGATGAACCTGCAAGCGTTATAGCGTTTTCCACATCTGATGACTGTGACTGCTCTACGATATTAAGAGTGAAGTCAGGGTCTACGTTCTTCTGATAGTCAGCCTCTGCTGCCTTTAATGCAGGGATATTGAAATTTGCATCCCAAGCCCATACCGTAAGGGAATTCTCGCCCTCTGCCGCAGCCGCTGCTGCCTCGCCTGTTGAAGCATCTGCTGCCGCACTGTCATCCGCCGCTGCATCATCTGCAGGAGCCGCTTCCTCTGCTGCGCCTGTGTCAGCCGCTGCGCCCGTATCTGCCGCGGGAGCTGCGCTGCTGCCGCAGCCTGCAAGTATGCCTGTTACCATAGCAGCTGTCAGAAGCACTGATAAAATCTTCTTTTTCATGTTCTACCTCCGTAAATTTTCGTTTTTGATCTCTGTTCCGCCAGATAAATCCACGCGGATACATCAAACTACGATGTTTATCCTACTACTGCGGAATAAACGAACCATAGAAATATCTTTATTGATATTTTTAAAATTTTAAGAAAAAATGAAACCGCCTGTGAAAATTTTCAGATTCTGGGACTATTTTCGGGTTGTGTGAACAGCAGACTGTATCTACTTTGACACCGCCGCAGCCTTTACCTCCACTTTCTTTAAGCATTCATCATAATTACCGCTTTCTATGACATTCTGGAATTCTTCCTCCAGTATGTCCTCTATCTCATAAGTTCGCCTGCCGTAGTTCACGGCCGGGATCTCGTCCGCAAGATTAGACAGCAGTTTCGTCACCTTCTGATCCTGAAAGAACGGATCTTTGGCTTCGTAATTACTGTATATCGTAGGATCCTTCACGGCAGGGATAAGCCCTATCTCCTCTATTAAAGTGTCCGTAAGCTCATCATCCTTAGCAAACATCTCCACCGCAAAGTCTTTTGCCGCCCCGGAATGCGCGGAATTTTTCATCACGTACCACGAGCTTCCCCCGACATTAGACGCGGACACACACTCCTCCATATCCGCAAATACAGGAATATTTGATATCCTCCACAATCCGCTCTGCTCCGGAACCGCTTTTATATCGGATATTATCCAGCAGCCGGTGATTATCCCCGCGACATTGCCATTCTGAAAGGCGGAAATAAAATCATTCCAACCGTTCACACTTTTGGCTCCGTCATTCCTTATAAGGTTTTGATATACATCAAGAGAACGCTTCAAAGGCTCATTATCAGCTATATCCGCCGTATACCCGTCGCTTCCCACATACCATCTGCCGCAGCTTTGCATGATGATCCGGACTACCGGCATATCTGTGGGATCCAGGGTAAGCATGTATTTTCCCGTCTTCTCATGGACTGTCCTGCTCATCTCCTCGAATTCCTCCCATGTCATATCTATCAAAGCCGGAGAGGAATATCCCGCTTCTTCCAGTATATCGGTTCTGTAGAATAAGGCCGCCGTCCCGCTGTCAAAGGGTATGCCGTACATCTTACCGTCCATGGTGCCAAGCTTTGTCTTATAATCAGCAAACTTATCCCTGTCTATGCTGTCCGTGAGGTCTACGAACTCGTCCTGATACAGAGTCAGCATATCCTGAGCGTCATAATCCTCTATCATAACTATATCGGGAAGCCTGTCATACACGCCTGTTGAAAGCATGTTCTTGACCCCGGACATTATCTCTTCCCTCTCCATAGTCTCGACTATGATATCCGCGTCAGGATGGGAAAGCTTATATTTATCAGCGGCAAGCTTCGCGGCCTTGACATTAAAGGTCTCATTCCATGTCCATACAACAATGGGGCCTGTATCGACTGTAACAGCCTGTCCGCCCTCATTGCCGGTTACCTGATCCTCCGCGCATGATACCATGAATGCCCCAAGGACAAGACATAAAAACACAGACAAAAGCTTTCTCATAGCTTACCTCCACCAGCTTCTGTTTTCACATCATCAGACTGACCCTCCCTGACAGCAGGAAGTCTTATGGAAACGGTGGTTCCCTTATTTTCCACACTTGAGATCAAAACCTCTGCTTCATCCCCATATAAAAGCAGCAGCCTGTCCCTCACATTATGCATACCTATGCCTGAAAAATGCTCCTTCTTGGTGTCACGGTTCAGCTCCATATCCGCCCTGTCCTGCTCCATTCCTATTCCGTCATCCGCTATCCGGATCTGAAGGTTCCCCTCCGACTCCTCCATAAATATATCTATATTTCCCTTTCGTCCCGAAGGAAATGCATGAAAGAAAGCATTCTCTATGAAGGGTTGTAATATCATCTTAGGCAGCAGGCAGTCCATGCAGTTATCCGACACATGAAAAGTAACTCTTACCGTATCGCCATACCGCATCTGATTTATAAGCGCATAATTATTAAGATTCTCTACCTCCTGCCTTGTCGTTATGAATTCATCGGCATTGCTTATGGTATTGCGGAGAAGTGAAATAAAGGCGTCTATCATCTTAATGGTCTTTTCTCTGTCGCCCGCATAGACCATCCATTTTATGCTGGCCAAAGTGTTATAGATATAATGCGGATTGATCTGCATCTGCAGAGCCTTTATTTCCGCAGCCCGCTTCTCCTGCTGCGTATTCATCAGTTCATCTATGTAGCTCTTTATATCATCAAGCATATAATTATAAGTGACCGCAAGGTTCCTTACCTCGCTCGTGCCCTCAACCGGCATATGCTCCATGAAGTCGCCCTCCTGTACCTTGGTCATCTTGCCCGCGAGCCTCGAAAGAGGAAGCATCGACCTGCTCGTAAAGAAAAGAACAAGAATAAGAACTATTGCGGAAATCAATACGCAGATGAAGATAAGAAGCGGCATATTATAAAGCCTTCCAAGAGCCTTATCATTATCTATCACGCCGTATATCGTGCAGTCCTGATATGTGAGCTCCCGTCTTAAGATCGTAAGGTTAGTGCCGTCACCGGTTATAAACCTTTCTCCATCTCTGTCTGATATATAAGACTGCCACGGGACATTTAGCTTCCCTCCCACAGTCCCCCTGTCATCGGAGCAAAGAACCATACCGTTATTATCAGTCATGTAAAAGGACGAATAATCCGTAATGAAATAATCATAGAACCTGCGCATATCGTCCTGCGTCAGCGTCACGAGCACGACCGCGTATATCTCTCCTGTCTCCTGATAATAAAGCGCCTTTGAAATGATAACGACATCCCTGCCCTTAGCTGTCGCCGTATAGCCTCCATGCGATATCTGATAGTGCAGCACCTCCGGAAGATCCACGGCGGCCCTTACCGGAGCCGACTCCCATATCGCGTCGTCAGTCATGGATATCGTCTCTGTCCTCGACAGATAGTGCCTGCCGTTCGCCCCAAGCACGAGAATGTTCATGTTTTCCATATCAGACGACTTCGCAGCCTCAAGATCCGCCTCCATCTGATATATGTTGCGGAACCTTTCCATATTATCCATTTCCTCCCCGGAATCTAAAAAGAGCCTGAATGCCCAGCTTGAATCAATGGCAGTCATCATATCCTGCAGGTCATCATGGAAATCATCAAGCTCTTTTTCTATCCTGGAAAAGACCTTCTCCTGAGACGCGCCGTAGGTATCGGTAAAGACCTGCCTTGACATATAAAGCACAGTGAAGCTTACTGCCATGGATATGAGCACAAGCCCCAGCAGCACCGATATGAATATCCTCGCAAAAAGGCTTCCGAATATCTCCCGCGCCTTTTTCAAGACTTTCTTCTCCTGTATTCAGAGGGCGTCATTCCGGTAAGCTTCTTAAATACCCTGCTGAAATAGCTGTGATCAGAATAGCCTGTCTCCATGCCTATCTTTGATATGGGTATGTCGCTTCCCTCTAAAAGCCTGCAAGCCTCCCCGATCCTGAGCCTGTTTAAGTAATCAGAAAACCCCTCCCCCTTATGCTGCGTGAAGTAAGTGGATAAATAGTTATAATTAAAGCTAAACTCCGATGCCAGATCCTCGAGCTTTAAGTCCTCCTTGTAATTGTCCGATATGTAGGACAGCATAGATTCCATCCGCTCATCAGTGACGGATACCGTTTCTCCGGCAAGACTTCCTAATTCATCAAATATCCTGCTCATCGCCTCACGGTATGCGTCTATATCCAAAGCTCCGTCTATCGCGGAGAATACGGCATATCTCTTATTTTCCCGTTCCGCGTCGCTAAGGCCGTGAAAATCCAGGAAATGATAGATAAGATTTTTCATCTGATTCTTAAGGCCGTAAGAGTCCATGCGGGATTCAAGCGCCTTATCATTATATGATCTGATCATGGACACTGCTTCAGCGGACTGCCTTGCTTCAAGGAGCTGATTGAATTTGAAGAAATCAAACTTTTCGTGAGCACCTGATCCGGCCTTATCATCCTCCGCATATATAAGCTTATCCGCCGGGCGATAGAAGTTGATATCAAGCTTTTTTATAATGTCATTTTCATATATCTCATAAATATCTGATATATCCGTGAAGCCTCTGCTTACAAGCCCGAATACTCCGTCATATATCAAAAGCAGGCTGTCATTTATCCGCTTTATTATCTCCTTAAGAGAAGGGATGTCATGCATCTCATAATTGAACAGCACGACCGCGATCTCCCCTCTAAGCATGACGCTTATGTATTTTATTACCTGAAGCTCGTTAAGCTCCCTTGTGAGCTTATTGTAAACAGCATCCCATATATCAGTAACCCCTCCATTGACCTTTCCGGCACTTACGGCATAGAGGCGGTAATATCCGAAGAAATAAGCCTTCTTAAACTCATCAAAATCAAAAGGCTCCTTATCCTGAAGATACCCCTCCAGCTTCCTCTCATGACTTGACGCTCCCTTGTTCTCATCCTTTTTATAACCGGGTATCCTGTCAGCTGCCTTGTCAAGCACCTTCCTTAATTCCTCAGGCGTAAGAGTCGGCTTTAATATATAATCTACGACACCGTTCATAAGGGTATGCTTCACATATTCAAAGTTATCATACCCGCTTAAGATTATGATCTGTGTTCCGGGATAGATGCTGTGTACCGCATCCGTGAAATCGACGCCGTCCATGACCGGCATGACGACATCGCTTATTATGATATCGGGCTCAAGAGAGCGCACAAGCTTCATGGCCTCATCACCGTTCGTGGCCTCTCCGACTATGGAGTAGCCCTCGCCCTCCCAGTCGATCATGAATTTCAGCCCCTGCCTCATTATATATTCATCATCTACAACCAATACCTTAAGCATGATAGTATTATAAAACGTATGAAAAAAGGAGTCCACCATATTCGATGGCAGACCCCTTAAACCCCTTAAAGATTACAGCAGAGGATAAAACTTAATTACCTGAGAGAAAACAGCAGTTGTCCGTATGTAGGATACGGCAGATATCCGTCCGGGATTATCTTCTCCGCCTTGTCCACAAACGTGCGGAGCTCCTCCATATCCTTAAGTATCACATCATGGTAGAACCTTGCCGCCTCAAGGGCATCCTCTATCTTCTCGGCTCTTTCGGTATCGTCCCTGAGCTGATGTATCTTGTTCCCTATGATCTCGCTGGTATCATCGAGTGTATTGATGATGTCCGACTCATAGGAGATCGTCAGATCAGGCAGCAGCTGTTTCTTCTTCAGTGCTTCGTTAGTCACGTCCTTCATGTAGGCTACAAGTCCCTGAGTGAAGTCCTTCCTTATCATCTCCTGCAGCGTAAGCGCCTCTATATGGATCTCCTTATTGTAATTTTCAAGGAAAATCTCATATCTTGACTCTATCTCCACATCAGACAGTACCTCATGCTTCTTGAAAAGCTCCCTGTTCGTGTCCGACAGGAGATGAGGCATGGCGTCAGGCAGGGATTTAAGGTTATAGAGCCCTCTCTTTTCAGCCTCCTCAAGCCACTCGTCAGAGTATCCGTTGCCGTTAAATATTATCTTCTTATGAGCAGTAAGCATCTCCTTTAAGATGCCGTTGATCGCCTCATCTATCTTGTCAGACGATACATCTTTAAGCTTTTCGTATATCTTATCAAGCTCCTCCGCAACCGCGGTATTAAGCGCGATATTGGGCTGAGCCACGGACAGGGATGATCCCGGCATTCTGAACTCGAACTTATTGCCGGTAAAGGCAAAAGGCGAAGTCCTGTTTCTGTCCGTAGTATCCTGTGTTATATGCGGAAGCACATGCGCCCAGCTCATCTTCGTGGCGCCCGAGCCGTCATACTTGGTTCCCTCTTCTATGGACTTGAGCACTCCCGCGAGCTCATCGCCTATGAATACCGATATGACAGCAGGCGGTGCCTCATTCGCCCCGAGCCTGTGATCATTTCCCGCCGTAGCGACCGAAAGCCTCAAAAGATCGGCATAATCATCCACCGCTGAAATAACAGCCATGAGGAATATCAGGAACTGCTTGTTATCCTGCGGGGTCTTCCCCGGATCGAGCAGGTTCTCGCCCTCGTTTGTGCTTATGGACCAGTTATTATGCTTGCCGGAGCCGTTTATCCCGTCAAAGGGCTTCTCATGCAGGAGGCAGGCGTATCCGCACTTATCCGCGACCTTCTTCATTATCTCCATGGTAAGCTGGTTATGGTCTACCGACACGTTTGCGGTCTCGAATACGGGAGCCAGCTCATGCTGCGCCGGAGCGACCTCGTTGTGCTTTGTTTTTGCGGGTACCCCCAGCTTCCAAAGCTCCTTATCAAGCTCATGCATGAATTCGGATACTTTTGGCTTAAGCACTCCGAAATAGTGATCCTCCATCTCCTGTCCCTTTGGCGCGGGGGCTCCGATAAGGGTTCTTCCGCACATCACGAGATCCTTTCTTTTCAGATATTTTTCCTTGTCTATGAGGAAATATTCCTGCTCCGAGCCTATAGTAGTATTTACCCTCTTTACATCCTTTCCGAGAAGCTTCAGTACCTTTACGGCGGATTCCGAAAGGGCGTCCATTGACCTCAAAAGCGGGGTCTTCTTATCAAGCGCCTCTCCGCCGTATGAGCAGAAAGCTGTAGGTATATACAGCGTTCCGTCCTTGATAAAGGCAGGTGATGACGGATCCCATGCCGTATATCCTCTTGCCTCAAATGTCGCCCTCAATCCTCCGGAGGGAAAGCTCGACGCATCAGGCTCCCCCTTCACAAGCTCCTTGCCTGAGAATTCAAGCAGTACTTCGCCGCTTCCCGCAGGGAATATAAAGCTGTCATGCTTCTCTGCCGTAAGTCCGGTCATAGGCTGGAACCAGTGGGTGAAATGCGTAGCCCCGTTTTCCAAAGCCCATTCCTTCATAGCCGCCGCCACGGTATTTGCCACATCAAGCGCCAGATGCGTACCATTCTCGGCGGTCTCCTTTACAGCCTTATAGACGTCCTTGGGAAGCCTCTCCCTCATAACGCTGTCTCCGAATACAAGACTTCCGTAGATTTCCTTGATAGATTCCTGTGCCATTTTTTTGCCCTCCTCTTAAAAAATAAAAGGCCGCCGGAAGACATACTCTTCCCGCGACCCCTTTGTCGTGATAACACAAAACAAAAGACGCCCGGATACATCCAAGCGCCTTTGCTTTTACGAAAAGAATTCTATACCCAACTAAAACATTTTGCAATACATTTTTTTACTTTTTTGCATCCCCTGATTTGCCGTAGTTTGAAAGAACCCTTGCTGACGGGTCGTTTACGTCGCAGCCCTCCCATTCTTTGTTTGGCATCCAGAAATCCTTTATCATTTCGGCATTTCCGGGATAGTATTCCTCAAAAATATCCCTGTAGAGCAGGCTTTCTTTCGTGAAAGGAGTACAGTAAGGATATTTATTTTCTGCTTCCTTAAGCTCGCGGTCCGAGTATTTTCCTTCCGCATACTCCTTTAAGTCATCCACGAGCGAATGACCCACGGCGTCCGAAAATGCCGCCTTGTCCCGCCAAAGTATGCCATCCGGAAGTATGCCGTCATTTTCAAAAGCATGCCGCAGCAGGTATTTACCGCAGCCGTATTTATTCATCTTTATAGCGGGATCTATACTCATCACATATTTCACGAATTCCGTATCACCAAAAGGCACCCTCGCCTCAAGCGAGTTTACGGATATGCTCCTGTCCGCCCGGAGTACGTCATACATATGTATCTCATCTATGCGCTTCTTTGATTCCGCCTGAAAAGCCATTGCGTCCGGCGCGAAGTCCGTATATTTATACCCGAAAAGCTCGTCGGATATCTCGCCCGTGAGAAGTACCCTCACATCAGTATTTTCATGTATCGCCTTACAGCAAAGATACATCCCCATTGATGCCCGTATGGTAGTGATATCCCATGTGCCGAGCAGCTTTATAAGCTCCGGCAGAGTGCTTATGATCTCATCCTTTGTCATATAGTATGGCGTATGCTCTGCCCCGATATAGTCAGCGGCTTCCTTCGCAAATCCCAGATCTATCGGATCCTGATCCATGCCTATCGCAAAGGTTCTTATCTTTCTTCCCAGTTTTTTCGCGGATATGGCGCAGACAAGTGAGGAATCAAGCCCGCCCGAGAGCAGGAAACCAAGCGGAGCGTCAGCATCCAGCCTGTCTTCCACGGACCTAATCAGTCTGTCCCTTATTCCCTGACATATTTCATCCGGATCCCCGTTTATGTATTTATCAACCTCCGTAAGATTTTCATATCTGTGAAACTCCCCGTCCGCGTAATAATGTCCCGGAGGAAAAGGCATGACCTTATCGCAAAGCCTGATCAGATTCTTTGGCTCGGAAGCAAAAGCGATGCTCCCCGAACTTAAATATCCGTAATACAGAGGCCTTATGCCTATCGGATCTCTTGCCGCTATATAACTGTCCTTTGAAGAATCATAGATCACAAGAGCAAATTCTGAACCCAGCCGCTTAAACATCGAAAGCCCGTATTCATGATACATGGGAAGCAGTATCTCACAGTCGGAATCACTCATAAAGCTGTATCCCTTAGCTTTAAGCTCTTCCCTGAGCTTTCTGAATCCGTATATCTCGCCGTTACAGACTACCTTATCATCACCGAGTGAAAACGGCTGCATACCCTTCGGAGTCAGTCCCATTATCGCAAGCCTGTGAAAGCACATATACCCCGATGAAGTCTCTTCTATACGGCTGTCATCAGGTCCTCTTGATATAGTCTCATTAAAGCTTCCGATAAAGTCCTCCCTCTTCAGGCTCTTATCGGTTAAAGTCATTATCGAACACATTTTCCGCTCCTTTCGGATTTAAAAGTAAAAAAGACGCCCGGAATCATCCGAGCGCCTTTGCCCATAAGAAGGATTTTAATCCGTTTATTCTGTTTTTGCAACAAAAATTTTTATCACCGCTCCGGTATGGTGCCGTCCTCGTAAGCCGAAAGCAGTACTGCAAGCTCAGCAATCTGTTCCCTG